>NZ_JBSPUD010000020.1:57105-98086 GCF_056861525.1 Stenotrophomonas sp. 82F1 | reverse complement strand
TGGCAGGACCGTTGGCGCCATGGATGGCGCCATCGAGCCCCCAGGGATGGGTTTACGGCGTGTCCTGCCAACCCACATCGCCCCACCCAACAAACAGAAAAGCCAGAGCCGCTTTGGCTCTGGCTTCTGCTGTAGCTGTTGTTGTTGCCTCTGCGGGTGCCGGGCCGCAGGCCCGGCCGTTAAACCACCGGTTCGCGCAGGACCGGGTTGTCCCAGCCCGGGCGTGGGGCGAAGCGGTCGCCGTGACGCTGCTGCAACGCCTTCAGGCGTTCCACCAGTGCATCGGCACCGACTGCGCGGATGTGCTGGATCGGACCGCCGCGGAACGGTGCGAAACCGGTACCGAAGATCACGCCCGCATCCAGCAGGTCCGCATCGGCCACCACGCCCTCGTGCAGGCACGCCACTGCCTCGTTCAACAGCGGCAGGATCAGGCGATCTTCCAGATCGGCAGGCGCCTGGTAGTCGCGCGCCACGTCCGGCTTCTTGGCCCGGCCGTTCTCCCAGGTGTAGATGCCCTGGCCATCCTTCTTGCCGCGCTTGTCCGGTTCCACCGTCTGCAGCGCCGCAGGAATCTGCAGGCCCAGGAACGGTGCCAGTTCCTTGCCCACGCCAGCGGCCACGTCCAGGCCCACGGTGTCGATCAGTTCGATCGGGCCCATCGGCATGCCGAACTTCACCGCCGCCTTGTCGATCACCGGACCCGGAATGCCTTCGGCATACGCGGTGGCCGCTTCCAGCATGTACGGGAACAGCACGCGGTTGACCAGGAAGCCGGGGGTGCCGGCCACCGGCACCGGGAACTTGCCCAGCGCCTTGCAGAAGGCCGCCAGGCGACGCTCGGTCTCAGCGGCCATGCCGTCGTGATGGATGATCTCCACCAGCGGCATCTGTGCCACCGGATTGAAGTAATGCAGGCCGGCGAACTGCGCGGGACGCTGGATGTGATCGCGCAGCTCCACCAGCGGAATCGACGAGGTGTTGGTGGTCAGCAGCGCGTCGAGCTTCATCTTCGGCTCCAGCGTCTGGTACAGCGCACGCTTGGCTTCCGGGTTCTCGATGATCGCTTCGATCACCAGATCGGCCTGGGCCACGCCGTTGCCTTCCAGGTCCGCACGCAGACGCGCGGCTACGGCCGGGCGCTTGCTCTCGTCACGCACCTTCTTGGAAAACAGTGCCTGCGCGCGTTCCATGGCGGGGTCGATGAAACGCTGCTCGCGGTCCTGCAGGGTCACGTCGAAGCCCTTGTAGGCGGCCCACGCTGCGATGTCACCGCCCATCACGCCGGCACCGACCACGTGCACGTGGCGGATGCCGGAATCTCCACCACCGAGGCCCTTCAGGCGTTCGGTGAGGAAGAAGATGCGGATCAGGTTGCGCGCGGTCGGCGTGCTGGCCAGCTTCACCACCGCGCGCCGTTCGGCATCCAGGCGTGCCTGCACCGGCTTGCCGCCGCTGCGCTGCCAGGTGCTGATCAACGCATACGGTGCCGGGTACTGGTCCTTCTTCGCCTTGCGCGCGACCTGCTTGACCATCTGCGGTGCCAGCAGCTGGCGTGCAAGCCAGGTATTGGTCGCCCACGCCGTCGCGCGCTGCTTGAACGGGCGGGTGGTGCCGGACAAGGCCAGCGCTACCGCGGTATCGAGCACGACCGCCGGTGCCACCACCTTGTCGACCAGGCCGATGCCGCGTGCGGCCGAGGCCGACAACGTGCGTCCGGTCAGCATCATGTCCATCGCCGCGGGTGCGCCGACCAGCTGCGGCAGGCGCGCGCTGCCACCCCAGCCCGGGAAGATGCCCAGCTGGGTTTCCGGCAGGCCGATGCGGGTGGAACTGTCATTGGACGCGACGCGATAGCGGCAGGCCAGGGCCAGCTCGGTGCCGCCGCCCAGGCAATGGCCATGGATGGCGGCCACGGTCGGGCAGGGCAGTTCTGCCAGCTTCTGGTAGGTCGACTGGCCACGACGGATGGCATCGTTGACCGTGCCGCGGCGATCGAATTCCTGGAATTCCTTCAGGTCGGCACCGGCGATGAAGCCTGCCTTCTTGATCGACTGGATCACCACGCCCTTGGGCGGGTCCATGGCGATGCGCTCAAGCAGATCGCCCAGCTCCAGCAGGACATCCTGCGACATTGCGTTGACACTGCTGTCCTGACGATCAAGGGAGAGGACCACCACGCCATCGTCGCGGATCTCGGGGTGCCAGTGGCTGAAGCGGAGACCATCGAAGCTTGAGAGCATGGACGTTCCATCCGGTTGTGTATGGAGAAGGGGGCTATGATCCAGAGGTTGTTTCCCCCGCGTCAAATCCCAATAGCAGGGGTGTGGCGCCCCGGATCGCAGGCCTTGGACCGGAACGTTAACGGAACGGTGGTTAAAAGCTGGTGCGGCGCCAGGTGATCGGCGACTGAACTTTTCCCGGGATTGGCAGTCTCATTGCCCGACGTCGGTTGGGCTGACAGGAGTGCGGCCCCTCATGGCCGATGTTGATACACCACAGGAGCTGGATCTGGAACTGGTCCGGCGCGTGCAGCACGGCGAGAGTGCCGCCTTCGATGTCCTGGTGCGCAAGTACCAGCATCGGGTCGTGGCCCTGGTCGGTCGCTACATCGCCGACTGGAGTGAATGTCAGGACGTGGCCCAGGACACTTTCATCCGTGCCTACCGTGCGATTGGAAGCTTCCGTGGCGACGCCCAGTTCTCAACCTGGTTGCATCGGATCGCCGTGAATACCGCCAAAAATCATCTGGCTTCGCACAATCGCCGCCCGCCGACCGATGACATCGACATCGGAGACGCCGAGCAGTTCGACAGTGGCACACGCCTGCGCGACACCGACACGCCCGAGCGCGAGTTGATGCGCCAGGAGCTGGAACAGACGGTGATGAAGGCCGTCAACGCGCTGCCGGAAGAACTCCGGTCAGCGATCACCCTGCGCGAGGTGGAAGGCCTGAGCTACGAGGAAATCGCGCAGAAGATGGGGTGCCCGATCGGCACCGTGCGTTCCCGGATCTTCCGGGCGCGCGAGGCGATCGACACCGAACTCCGGCCGCTGTTGGACATCGGCAGCGCCACCCGCGAGAAGAGCCGTATATGACCCGCATTCCGAACAACGAATCGCACAACCACCAGTCTCCCGCCGGGCAACGCCTGGACGAACGCCATCGCCAGCAGCTGTCGGCGCTGGTTGACGGCGAGCTGGGGGCAGACGAGGCGCGCTTCCTGGTGCGCCGCATGGAACATGATCCGGAGCTGGCCGGCTGCCAGGAACGCTGGCAGCTGCTGGGTGACGTCATGCGTGGCCAGGCGTCACTGCTGGCACCGGCCGGTTTCAGTGCCGCCGTGGCTGCCGCCATCGCCGCCGAGCCTGCGCCGCTGGCCGAGCCGAAGCGTCAGGCCCGGCGTAGTGGTTGGCGTGCCTGGGGTGGCGGCGCACTGGCGGCTTCGGTTGCTGCCGTGGCGCTGTTCGTCGGCCGCGAAAAACTGCAGGAGGCGCCGCCCGTCGATGTCTCCGCACCGCAGGTGATCGCCAGCCAGGCGCAGTTGCCGACGGCATCCGCGCAGCCTGCGGCTGTCACCGAGGCGTCGGTGGACACCGCCGCGATGGCCGTGGCCAGCGTGCCGGCGGTGGCCATGGCCGCCGCCAGCCGTCGCCAGGACGTGCGCCGCGCCAGCGCCACCCGCAGCCAGCAGGCCGCACGCGTGGCCCAGCGCGATGACACCCCGTTGCGCGCGGTCGCCAGCCAGGCGCCGCTGACCCCGACCGTGCCGGCCGGCAGCGCGCGCAACCTGCCATTTGGCGAGGTCGGCAGCCTGCAGGCGCGGCCGTGGCCGCGCTCCAGCCTGGCGCCCGCCGCCGGTGGCGCCCTCAATGCCAGCTTCCCGGCGGCGCATGCCGGTGGCGCCGCGTTCTATCCGTTCGAGCCGCGCCTGCAGGATGATCTGCCGGCGCCGCAGCGCCCGCGCGACTGAGCCGGGTAACGTCACATGCCCCGCCGCCAGCGGGGCGCTTCTTTCCCTTTCCATCCGACCCGGAGGTTGCCGTCCGATGACTCCCCGACTCCGCACACAGGCCATTGGCCTGTTCGCCCTGACCCTGCCGCTGGTGGCCTGCGCCCAACCGGCGCCGCCGACCGCCCCACCGCAGGCCGCCGCCGCTGCTGCGGCGCCGCGCGCACCGGCGCAACCGCTGGTCAGCGGTCTGCCTGACTTCACCAATCTGGTGGAACAGGTTGGCCCCGGCGTGGTCAACGTCGACACCACCATTGTCCGCAGCAACCGACAGGCACGCGGCGGCATGGGCCCGGGTGATGACGAGATGCCCGAATTCTTCCGCCGCTTCTTCGGCCCGGATTTCCCGATGCCCGGGCAGGGGCCCGGCGGCCAGGACGGCCGGCCCAGCATCAAGGGCCGCGGGATGGGCTCGGGCTTCATCATTTCGCCTGACGGCTACGTGCTGACCAATTACCACGTGGTCGCCGACGCCAGCGAAGTGAAGGTCAAGCTCGGCGATCGTCGCGAGTTCACCGCCAAGGTGGTCGGCAGCGACCAGCAGTACGACGTGGCCCTGCTGAAGATCGACGGCAAGAACCTGCCCACCGTGCGTGTGGGGGATTCCAACAGCCTGAAGCCCGGTCAGTGGGTTGTCGCGATCGGCTCGCCGTTCGGCCTCGACCACTCGGTTACCGCTGGCGTGGTCAGTGCCCTCGGCCGCAACACCGGTGGGCCGGACCAGCGCTATGTACCGTTCATCCAGACCGACGTGGCGATCAACCAGGGCAATTCCGGCGGCCCGCTGCTGAATACCCGGGGTGAAGTGGTCGGCATCAACTCGCAGATTTTCTCGGCATCGGGCGGCTACATGGGCATCAGCTTCGCGATCCCGATCGATCTGGCGATGAGCGCGGTCGAGCAGATCAAGAAGACCGGCAAGGTCACCCGTGGCCAGCTCGGCGCGGTGGTCCAGGAAATCGACGGCCTGAAGGCACAGGCGATGGGACTGCCCGACAGCCGCGGCGCGCTGGTCAACCAGATCGTGCCGGACAGCGCTGCGGCCAAGGCCGGGGTCAAGATCGGTGACGTGATCCGCACGGTGAACGGCGCGCCGGTCAACAGCTGGTCCGATCTGCCGCCACTGATCGGTGCGATGGCGCCGGGCAGCCGGGTCACCCTGGGCGTGATCCGCGACGGCAAGCCGCGTGACCTGAGCGCGACCCTGACGGCCCTGGCCGAGGATGCGCAGGGCAACGCCCGCAGCCCGTCCGCAGGCAATGACACGGCAACCCCTCAGACCGGCGCCAATGCCCTGCTGGGGTTGGAGGTTGCCGACCTGACTGCGCCGCAGCGCAAGCAGCTGGGCCTGGAGACGGGCGAAGGCGTCCGCATCACCGCAGTGAAGGGCGAGGGTGCCCGGGATGCCGGCCTGTCCGGCGGCATGGTGATCCTGCAGGTGGCCAGCACCCCGGTCGGCAGCGTGGAAACCCTGAACCGTGCACTTTCCGGGTACAAGAAGGGTGACGTGGTCATGCTGCTGGTCCGTACCGGCAGCGGCAACAGCGCCTTCGTGGCGGTCAAGGCCGGCCCGTAAGAACAGATGGCCGCCTTCACGGCGGCCCCTGTGGTGTCCCCGAAGCCCCGCCCCGGCGGGGCTTCGGCCATTCCGGGGCTTGCCCGGACAGGCCGACCACGCGGTCACCCTCCGGGCATGCGATAATCGACCGTTACCCTGACGACGCCGCGCGCCGCCGCCACCTCTCTATGTCCTCTGATTCGATGCGGAACATCCGCAACTTCTCCATCATCGCCCACGTCGACCACGGCAAGTCCACGCTGGCCGACCGCATCATCCAGCTCTGTGGCGGCCTCCAGGCCCGCGAGATGGAAGCGCAGGTGCTCGACTCCAACCCGATCGAGCGCGAGCGTGGCATCACCATCAAGGCGCAGTCGGTGTCGCTGCCGTACGTGGCGAAGGACGGCCAGACCTACCATCTGAACTTCATCGACACCCCCGGCCACGTCGACTTCTCCTATGAAGTCAGCCGCTCGCTGGCCGCCTGCGAGGGCGCGCTGCTGGTGGTCGATGCGGCGCAGGGTGTGGAGGCGCAGTCGGTGGCCAACTGCTACACCGCGGTGGAGCAGGGGCTGGAAGTGGTGCCGGTGATCAACAAGATCGACCTGCCCACCGCCGATATCGAGCGCGCCAAGGCCGAGATCGAGGCCGTGATCGGCATCGATGCCAGCGACGCGGTCCCGGTCAGTGCCAAGACCGGCCTGAACGTGGTCGACGTGCTGGAAGCGATCGTGCATCGCATTCCGCCGCCGGTGCCGCGTGATACCGACAAGCTGCAGGCGCTGATCATCGACTCGTGGTTCGACAACTACCTGGGCGTGGTCTCGCTGGTGCGCGTGATGCAGGGCGAGATCAAGGCCGGCGACAAGCTGCAGGTGATGTCCACCGGCCGCAACCACCAGGTCGACAACGTCGGTGTGTTCACCCCCAAGCGCAAGGTGCTGCCGGCACTGCGCGCGGGCGAAGTGGGCTGGGTCACCGCCAGCATCAAGGACGTGCATGGCGCGCCCGTCGGTGACACCCTCACCCTCGCTGCCGACCCGGCGCCGAAGCCGCTGCCGGGCTTCCAGGAAATGCAGCCGCGCGTGTTCGCCGGCCTGTTCCCGGTCGATGCCGAGGATTACCCGGACCTGCGCGAAGCGCTGGACAAGCTGCGCCTGAACGATGCCGCGCTGCGCTTCGAGCCGGAAAGCTCCGAAGCGATGGGCTTTGGTTTCCGCTGCGGCTTCCTCGGCATGCTGCACATGGAAATCGTGCAGGAACGCCTGGAACGCGAATACAACCTGGACCTGATCAGCACCGCGCCGACGGTGGTGTATGAAGTCCTGAAGACCGACGGCACGATCATCAACATGGACAACCCGGCCAAGCTGCCGCCGGTGAACCATGTGCAGGAGATCCGCGAGCCGATCATCCGCGCCAACGTGCTCACCCCCGAGGAGTACATCGGCAACATCATCAAGCTGTGCGAAGAAAAGCGCGGCAGCCAGCTCGGCATCAACTACCTGGGCAGCCAGGTGCAGATCAGCTACGAGCTGCCGATGGCCGAAGTGGTGCTGGACTTCTTCGACAAGCTGAAGTCGGTCAGCCGTGGCTATGCTTCGCTGGACTACCACTTCGTGCGCTTCGATGCCGGTCCGTTCGTGCGCGTGGACGTGCTGATCAATGGCGACAAGGTCGATGCGCTGTCGCTGATCGTGCACCGCAGCCATGCCGATCGTCGTGGTCGCGAGCTGTGCGAGAAGATGAAGGACCTGATCCCGCGCCAGCAGTTCGACGTGGCCATCCAGGCCGCCGTCGGATCGCAGATCATCTCGCGCACCACGGTC
This sequence comes from Stenotrophomonas sp. 82F1, assembly GCF_056861525.1. Taxonomy (NCBI): domain Bacteria; kingdom Pseudomonadati; phylum Pseudomonadota; class Gammaproteobacteria; order Lysobacterales; family Lysobacteraceae; genus Stenotrophomonas; species Stenotrophomonas sp. 82F1. The sequence continues at coordinate 90,686 of NZ_JBSPUD010000020.1, read as the reverse complement.
AAGGCCATGCGCAAGAACGTTCTGGCCAAGTGCTATGGTGGCGACGTTTCGCGCAAGAAGAAGCTTCTGGAAAAGCAGAAGGAAGGCAAGAAGCGCATGAAGCAGGTCGGCCGCGTGGAAATTCCGCAGGAAGCCTTCCTGGCCGTGCTGCAGATGGACAACAAATAAGCCCCGAAACCGGCCTTCGGGCCGATCGTCCGGTGACGTTGCAAAGGACCCTGAATGAAACTGTTTGAGATCCTCCTGGTCGTGCTGACCCTGGCCTCCGGCCTGATCCTGCTGGCCGACAAGCTGTACCTGGCCAAGCGGCGCGCCCAGCGCGCCGGCCTGCTCGACACCGAGCCGGTGCTGGTGGACTACTCGCGTGCGTTCTTCCCGGTGCTGGCGATCGTGCTGATCGTGCGCAGCTTCATCGCCGAGCCGTACAAGATCCCGTCCAGCTCGATGATGCCGAACCTGCTGATCGGCGATTTCATCCTGGTCAACAAGTTCTCCTATGGCCTGCGCCTGCCGATCACCAATACCCGCTTCGTGCCGGTCGGCGATCCGGCCCGCGGCGACGTGGTGGTGTTCCACTTCCCCGGCCATGGCGACAACGACCCGGCCAAGGGCGAGAACTTCATCAAGCGCGTGATCGGCGTGCCGGGCGACACCATCGTGTTCGAAGGCGACGGCGTGATCCTCAACGGCGAACCGCTGAAGTACGACAACAAGGGCATCTACGCCGGCCATAAGGGCCAGGGCGAGGGCGCCAACCTGTTGGTCGAGCACCTGCCGGGCCGTACCCATACCGTGCTGGAGACCGACTATCCGCGTGGCCAGGGCCAGTGGACCGTGCCGGCCGGCAAGTACCTGGTGATGGGCGACAATCGCGACAACAGCGACGACGGCCGTTTCTGGGGCCTGCTGCCGGAAGAGAACCTGCGCGGCAAGGCATTCCTGATCTGGCTGAACTGCCAGGGCTGGTTCTGCAAGGACGGCTTCGAACCGTCGCGGATCGGCTCGAGCATCAACTGACTTCACATCCACTCGCGTATCTGGGGAGAACGCAATGAAGACGATGAACACGCAGCGCGGCATGACCCTGACCTCGTTCCTGACGGTCCTGATCGTGGTTGGCTTCTTCCTCTACATCGGCATGAAGCTGTTCCCGATGTACCAGGAGTACTACGCGGTGCGCTCGGCGATGAAGAGCCTGGCCAAGGAACCCGGCATCGGCAGCATGGCGCCGGCCAACATCCAGGAGCTGTTCTTCAAGCGGCTGTACATCAACTACTCGGACAACGTGAAGCCGGCCAACGTCAAGTTCGACCGTCGCGACAATGGCTGGACCCTCAAGGTCAACTACGAAGTGCGCCGCCAACTGGTCGGCAACCTGGATGTGGTTGGCAAATTCGATTCTTCCCAGGACCTGACCCGTAGCGGTGCCGAATAAATCTTTCCAACGTGAAGACCTGATCGGTCACGCCTTCCGCGATCCAGGCCTGCTCAAGCAGGCGCTGACCCATCGCAGTGCCGGCGCGCCGCATAACGAGCGGCTGGAGTTCCTTGGCGACAGCATCGTCAACATGATGGTCGCCGAGGCGTTGTACCTGCGCTGGCCCAAGGCGGACGAAGGCGCGATGACCCGCGCCCGCGCCGAGCTGGTGCGCGAGGGTGCACTGGCGGTGATCGCGCGCACCCTGCAGCTGGGTGACCGGCTGACCATGGGGCCCGGCGAGATGAAGTCCGGCGGCCATCGGCGCGACTCGACCCTGGCCGATGCATTCGAGGCCGTGGTCGCGGCGATCTACCTGGATGCCGGCTTTGAAGCCTGCCGGGCGATGGTCCTGCCCTGGTTTGCCGCCTCGATGGAGGCGCTGCCGGCCACCGGGCGACCGGAGAAGGACCCCAAGACGCGCCTGCAGGAATGGCTGCAGGGCCGACAGAAGGCGTTGCCCCAGTACGAACTGGTGTCAGAATCCGGTGACGACCACGCCAAACACTTCCGGGTACGCTGCAACGTAGCCGACCCCGCCGCCAGCACCGAGGGCGAAGGCTCCTCGCGGCGGATTGCCGAACAACAAGCGGCTGCGGCCGTCCTTGAACAACTGGATTCCAAGTGAGCGAACAAACTCCCCATCATTGCGGCAGCGTGGCCGTCATCGGCCGCCCGAACGTGGGCAAATCGACCCTGACCAATGCCCTGGTCGGGGCCAAGGTCAGCATCGTGTCCAACCGGCCGCAGACCACCCGTCACCGCCTGCTGGGCATCGCCACCTACCCGGAAGGGCAGCTGGTGCTGGTCGACACGCCCGGCCTGCACAAGGTGCAGAAGCGTGCGATGAACCGGGTCATGAACCGCGCCGCGCGCGGTTCGCTGGAAGGCGTCGACGCCGGCCTGCTGGTGATCGAAGCCGGACGCTGGGACGAAGAGGACAGCCTGGCCTTCAACGTGCTGCGCGACGCCGGTATCCCGGTGGTGCTGGTGGTCAACAAGATCGACCGCATGAAGGACAAGGGCGCGCTGCTGCCGTTCCTGCAGGAAGTGACCGCCGGCCGTGACTTCTCGTCGGTGCATCCGATTTCTGCGCAGAAGCGCAACGGCCTGGAAGCCCTGGTCCGCGACGTGCTGGCACTGTTGCCGGAAGCCCCGCCGATGTTCGGCGAAGACGAAATCACCGACCGCAGCCAGCGTTTCCTGGCCGGCGAACTGGTGCGTGAACAGCTGATGCGCCAGCTCGGCGAAGAACTGCCGTACGCCACCACGGTGGAGATCGAGCGCTTCACCGAGGACGGCAACCTGCTGCGCATCGGTGCGGTGATCTGGGTCGAGCGCGAAGGCCAGAAGGCGATCGTGATCGGCAAGGGCGGCACCCGCCTGAAGGAGATCGGGGCCAAGTCCCGCCTGCAGATGGAGCGTCTGTTCGGTGCCAAGGTGTTCCTGGAAACCTGGGTGCGCGTGCGTGAGGGCTGGTCCGATGACGAGGCCGCGCTGAAGGCCTTCGGCTACGAATAAGCCGCGACGGTCGCTTCGATGCTGATCGAGGACGACACCGGCTTCGTGCTGCATGCGCGGGCCTATCGCGAGACCAGCCTGCTGGTCGAGGTATTGAGCGCCGAGCACGGCCGTATCGGCCTGCTTGCGCGTGGCGTTTCCACTGCCAAGGGCCAGGTGCTGCGAGCGGCCCTGCAGCCCCTGCAGTGGATCCGCTTCAGCGCGCTGCAGCGTGGCGAACTGGCCCAGCTGCGCGGTGCTGAAGCGCTGGATGTGGCGCCGCGCCTGCTTGGCCAGGCCATGCTGGCCGGGTTCTATCTGAGTGAACTGACCCTGCGGCTGGCGCCACGCCAGGATCCGTTGCCGGAGTTGTACCTGGCCTACGGCGAAGCGCGTGCGCGCTTGGCTGTGGGTGCCGGATTGGCCTGGACCCTGCGTCGTTTCGAGCGCGAGCTGCTGGCAGCGCTGGGCGTGGGCTTCGATCTGGAGACCGCCAGCGATGGCCAGCCGATCGACCCGGCGGCGCGCTATGAACTGGACCCGCAGGAAGGGCCGCAGCGCCTGCTCAGTGAGCGTGGCGGCGAGCGTCGGGCGGCGGCTACCGGCTCGGCGCTGTTGGCGCTGGCAGCCGACGACGAACCCGACGCAGCCGATCTGGCCAGCCTGCGCCTGCCGATGCGGCGGGTGCTGGCTCATCATCTTGGCGCGCGCGGCTTGAAGTCGTGGGAGATGCTGGAGCAGCTGGCGCCCAGACGCTGAGGGGTGTTCGGCACGGCTTGCAGCCCTGCACCTGCCGAATCAACGTCAACGTCAACGGCAAGAGCTGGCTATCCGTGGGTAGGCGGGGTGGGTCCGGTGGCAGGGGACGCCGTAAATACGTCCCTGTAGGCTCGGTCGCCGCATCCATGCGGCTCACGCCCCTGCCACCGGACCCACCCCGCCTTCGACAATTGTCCGCGAGCTGTCGGGATGGCATGGCCTGCTCTTGGTGGGTGTCGACCTTGGGCGACACGTAGATCCACGCCATGCCTGGATGATCTTCGTTCAATTGTCGAAATATTCGATTTAGATGGAGATTCATCCACGCATGGCGTGGATCTACCAGCCATCGGGACACTGTCGAGGCGGCGACCAAGCCCACGTGGATGGGGGCACGGCGTCGACAGTTTTCTGCTGCTGTTGGTAGGTGTCGACCTTCGTCGACACGTAGATCCACGCCATGCGTGGATGCTCTTCGTTCATTGTCGAAATATTCGATTTAGATGGAGATTCATCCACGCATGGCGTGGATCTACCAGCCACCGGGACACTGTCGAGGCGGCGACCAAGCCCGCGTGGATGGGGTCACGGCGTCGACAGTTTTCTGCTGCTGTTGGTAGGTGTCGACCTTCGTCGACACGTAGATCCACGCCATGCGTGGATGCTCTTCGTTCAATTGTCGAAATCTTCGATTTCGTTGGAGATTCATCCACGCATGGCGTGGATCTACCAGCCATCTGGACACTGTCGAGGCGGCGACCACGCCCGCGTGGATGGGGTCACGGCGTCGACAGTTTTCTGCTGCTCTTGGTGGGTGTCGACCTTGGTCGACACGTAGATCCACGCCATGCGTGGATGCTCTTCGTTCAATTGTCGAAATATTCGATTTAGATGGAGATTCATCCACGCATGGCGTGGATCTACCAGCCACCGGGAAACTGTCAGGGGTGGGGCGGCATGGGCTGGCAGGACCGTTGGCGCCATGGATGGCGCCATCGAGCCCCCAGGGACGGGTTTACGGCGTGTCCTGCCAGCCCATGCCGCCCCGCCATCCCGCAGGAAGGCGCTTTCGCTGTTGCCGTTGCTTCGGCTGTTGCTTGAAAGCCCCTGCGGGTGCCGGGCGCAGCCCGGCCGAACCCCTCAGTGCAGCAGGGCCGCTACGGCGGCGCGGAACCCCGCTTGTGCCTGCCCCGATTCGGGCATGTGATGCAGCTGCCGCACCGCACGCGCCAGTCGCGCGGCACCCACGAACCCGCAGCTGGCCTGCAACCGGTGCAACTGGCTGCGCAGCTGGCGCTCGTCGTGCTGGTCCACGGCTTGTTCGACCGCGTCGCGCACCCCCGGCAGTTCGGCCAGGAACAGTTCGCGCAGGGCGATCAGGTGGTTGCGCTGGCCATTGAGCGCGGCCAGGGCGGCGGTTTCGTCCCAGTCCTCCAGCGCCAGCTCGACCGCCGCCGGCGGCACCGTGGAACCGGCAGGGCTGTTGACCAGCGCACGGCGGACCGCCTTCAGCAGCTGGTCGCGGCCCAGCGGCTTGACCAGGGTGTCGCTGAAGCCGGCCTCGCGCAGGCGTGCGTGAATGGCGGCATCGCCGTCGGCGGTGTGCGCCAGCGCCGGGGTGTCCGGGTGCGAGCGGCGCAGCTGGTGCAACAGCTGGGCACCATTGCCATCGGGCAGGTTGACGTCGATCAGCCACAGATCGTGGGCACCGGGCTCGGCGCGCGCCAAGGCGCTGGCCAGTGAGTCGGCGGTGTCCACATCCGCTGGTAACGTTTCCAACGCCGCTTTGAAAAAACCGCGGCTGATGATGTCGTCCTCGACAAGCAGGAAGCGGGGTCGACTGGCCCGCGGGGTCATCTGCATCAGGGCTGCCTCCATGTCAGCTGGGGTCAATCATCAAGCACGGCGGCGGCGGGCGCAAGCGGCCAGCGGCCCCGCCGGTCAGGATCTGCGACAATACCGCCCCACTTTTGCCCGCAGCCTGTTGCCACGTGGCCCGATCCCGCTCCCGCATCGACCGTACTCCCTTCCAGACCGAGATCCTCGACCTCAGCCATGATGGCCGCGGTGTTGCCCGCCGTGAAGGCGAGGGCGGCAAGGTCACCTTCATCAGCGGCGCCCTGCCGGGCGAAGTGGTGATGGCCGAACAGACCGCCCGCAGCCGCCACTTCGATGAGGCGCGCACGGTGCAGGTGCTGCAGGCCTCGCCGCAGCGGGTGACCCCCAAGTGCCCGCATTTCGGAACCTGCGCCGGCTGCGTGCTGCAGCACCTGGATGAAGACCAGCAGATCGTCGCCAAGCAGCGCGTGCTGATGGACAACCTGGAGCGCATCGGCCATGTGAAGCCGGGCACCGTGCTGCCGCCGCTGGTCGGCGACAGCTGGGGCTATCGCCGCAAGGGCCGGTTCTCGGTGCGCCGGGTCGAGAAGAAGGACAAGACCCTGGTCGGCTTCCGTGAACAGGATCCGCGTTTCGTCGCGGACCTGCAGCAGTGCCTGACCGTGATCCCGGAGATCGGCACCAAGGTGGAAGTGCTGTCGACTTTCATCGAATCGCTGGACGGCAAACGCGACATTCCGCAGATCGAATTCATCGCCGGTGACCAGGCGGTGGTACTGACCGTGCGCCACCTGCAGCCGCTGAGTGACGCCGATCGCGCGGCCTGGGCGGCCTTTGGCCAGCAGCAGGGCTTTGTCATCTACCTGCAGTCGGGCGGCGTGGACACCGTGCAGCCGCTGGACGGGCAGGGCGTGGCGCTGTCGTTCCGGCTGGCGCCGTGGGATGTCGAACTGGCGTTCCGTCCGCTGGATTTCATCCAGGTCAATGCCAAGCTCAACGAGAAGATGATCGCCCACGCGCTGGACCTGCTTGAGCCGGGTGCCGACGAGCGCGTGCTGGACCTGTTCTGTGGCCTGGGCAACTTCACCCTGCCGCTGGCGCGCAAGGTGCGTGAAGTGGTGGGTGTGGAAGGCGATGCCGGGCTGGTGGCGCGTGCGCGCGAGAACGCCGAGCGCAACGGACTGGCCAACGCGCAGTTCTACAGCGCCGACCTGACCCAGGACCAGCGCAGCACGCCGTGGATGCGCCAGGGCTTCGACAAGCTGCTGCTGGATCCGCCGCGTTCCGGCGCCATCGAAGTGCTGCAGCAGCTGCCGTTGAAGCAGTTCAAGCGCATCGTCTATGTCAGCTGCCATCCGGGCTCGCTGGCCCGCGATGCCGGCTACCTGGTCAACGAACAGGGCTTCACCCTGGTCAGCGCCGGTGCGATGGACATGTTCCCGCATACCGCGCACGTGGAAAGCATCGCGGTGTTCGAAAAGCGTTGATGCCTGCGGCGCCGGGGTCTACCCGGCGCCTGCCTTGCTGCCTGCACGCGGGCAACGCGCTCAGTCGGCCGGGGCGTTCTGCCACTGACCATCCACGCGCACGAAGGCCATCGACTGCTCGCCGTGCTCGTTGCCGTCGCCGGCGCGCACCGTGCATTCGATGACGGCCCTGTCGCTGGCGACGTCGCAGTTCCTCACGTCCTGCACCTGCAGGGTGCCGGCCGCCTGCGCGTAGCGCGTGCGCAGGGCGGGGTCGGCCTGCTGCTGCGCCTGTGCGGCGATCCGTTCCCGCAGCAGGGCCTGCACCCGATCCTTCGGCGGCGCCGGAACCGGGACATCGCGCTGGTCAGGCAGGGTCCACACGCCGACCACCAGGGCCAGCCGCAGCAGCTGCGGTCGCGAATTGATGCCTGCACTGGCGGTGGCGATGCAGTCGACCGCATCGCCGGCCTCGGCGGGTGCGCAGCTGTCCAGGGCCTGCAGGCGGGGCCGGAAGGTCTCGGCGACCAGGCGGCTGCTGTCGCTGGCGGGGCGATCGGCAATGGCCTGATCGAACATCCGGTCCATCGCGGCCTGTGCCTGCTGCAGCGATGGCATCGCCGTTGATGCGGCACCTGCGACAGCGCACGGCAGCAGTGCCGACAGGGCAAGACAGCGACGAAGACGACGGGAAAGTGCCATGGGCGCCCCTTCCTTGGTTGGGGGCTGCGCAGTGTAGTCGTGCCTGCCGCCGCGCTGATAGGCAGCATCTGGCGTGAGCCGCATACTGTGCCCATGGGCATTGAAATCGAACGCAAATTCCTCGTCACCCATGATGGGTGGCGCACCGCCGCGCACCGGGTCATCCCGATGGCGCAGGGCTATATCAACGATCTGGGCGCGCTCGACCGCGGCACCCAGAACGCCTCGGTGCGGGTCCGCATCGAAGGCGAGAAGGCCGCGCTGAACCTGAAGTCGCGAACGCTGGGCCATACCCGGCAGGAGTTCGACTACCCGATCCCGGTGCAGGATGCGCGCGACCTGCTGGCGCTGTGCGTCGGCGGCCTGATCGACAAGCGCCGGCATCTGGTCGCGTACGCCGGCCTGACCTGGGAAGTGGACGAGTTCCTGGGTGACAACGCCGGCCTGGTGGTCGCCGAAGTTGAACTCGACAGCGCTGACCAGGCCATCGACCTGCCGGACTGGGTCGGCGCCGAAGTCACCGACGACGCGCGCTACTACAACGTGGCGCTGGCCAACAATCCCTATTCACAGTGGTGAAATCCTGAAGCGGCGCGAACGGAATAGCGACTTGATTCCCTCCGTCCCCCTTTTTTCGGCGCGAGCAGGCCACATGTCGCAGGGATGAGAATCGACATCTACTCCGACGTGGTCTGCCCCTGGTGCTGGATCGGCAAGCATCGCTTCCAGCAGGGTGTGCAGTTGCTGGGCGCCGACGCGCCCGAACTCGAGATCCACTGGCAGCCGTTCCAGCTCGATCCGGATGCGGACGCCACCCCGGTGCCGCTGCGCGAGGCCTATGTGCGCAAGTTCGGTGGCGCTGAGCGCACCGAGCAGATTCTTGGCCAGACCCAGACCACCGCGCGGGCCGAGGGCCTGCCGATGGACTTCAGCCAGGGCCAGGTGCGGGTAACCACGCTGCCGGCGCATCGCCTGCTGTGGCTGGCGGGCCAGCACGGCGTGCAGGAGGCGGTCGGCGAGGCGCTGTTCCGCGCCCACTTCGAGCATGGACAGAATCTGGCCGACCCGGCAGTGCTGGTCGAGGCTGGCGCTGCGGGTGGCCTGGCTGCAGACGAGATCCAGCAGATGCTGGCCGGCGATCGTGGCCTGGCCGAAGTGGAAGCGGGCCTGGCGCAGGCCCATGCGCTGGGTATCTCCTCGGTGCCCACCTTCGTCATCGACGGTCGCTGGGCTGTATCCGGCGCCCAGCCGCCGGAAGCCTTCGCCAACGCGCTGCGCCAGATTGCCGCCGAGCAGGCGGCAGGGCAGGGCGCGCAGGGTGCCGCGGATGGCAGCGACGACGCCTGCGGCGCGGACGGCTGCAAGGTCTGACCGGACCGCAACAGGGGACGGGGGGGATCAAGTCGTATTCGGCACCAGTGGGCCGATTGCGCGTTAATCCCCTCCGTCCCCTTTTTTGACCACTGCGCCTGTTGGCCGGTTCTGCGACAATGCGGCACTGCGCCATGCGGGCGCCCGTTGTGGAGATCGACCATGCTGCTGATCGGCGTTGCCGGTACTGAACTGACCGCCCAGGAACGTGACTGGCTGCAGCACGATGCTGTGGCCGGGGTGGTGCTGTTCAAGCGCAACTTCGCTTCGCGGCAGCAGGTGACCGAACTGTCGGCGGCGATCCGCGCTGCCGCTCCGCGTCCGCAGTTGATCTGCGTGGACCAGGAAGGGGGGCGCGTGCAGCGCTTCCGCGAGGGCTTCAGCGAGCTGCCGCCGCTGCAGGACATTGGTGTCCAGTACGCCAGGGATCCCGACGCTGCGCTGGCACTTGCCGAGCAGCACGCCTGGCTGATGGCCAGTGAAGTGCGTGCCAGCGGTGTGGACCTGAGCTTCGCGCCGGTGGTCGACCTTGGCCGTGGCAATCGCGCCATCGGCAACCGTGCCTTCAGTGCAGACCCGCAGGTCGTGGCCGCGTTCACCGCCGCCTATGTGCGTGGCATGCACGCGGTCGGCATGGCCGCGACCCTCAAGCATTTCCCCGGCCATGGCACCGTGCTGGAAGACACCCATGTGGATACCGCGATCGATCCGCGCGCGCTGGACGAACTGCGCGCACAGGATCTGGTCCCGTTCGCGGCCGGTATCGCCGCCGGCGCCGATGCGGTGATGATGGCGCACGTGATCTATCCGCAGGTTGCGCCGGAACCGGCTGGCTACTCGCCGCGCTGGATCCAGCAGATCCTGCGTGACGAACTCGGCTTCCGCGGCGTGGTGTTCTCCGATGACATCGGCATGGCCGCCTCGCACAGCGCCGGTGGCGTGCCGGCGCGCGTGCACGCGCACCTGGATGCCGGCTGCGACGTGGTGCTGGTCTGCCACCCGGAACTGGTCGATGAAGCCCTGCACGCGGTGCAGGGACGCTCCCTCAATACCGCTGCGCTGCTGGGCCTGCTCGGCCGCGGCGCGCTTGGCTGGGATGGCCTGCTGGCCGATGCCCGCCATGGCGACACCCAATCCCGTCTGCTTCAAACCCTTGGAAGAACCGTCTGATGCCGAACCTCACCATTTCCCAGGCCCTGGCCCAAGCCGACCTGCTGGTCGATCGTCCCACCATCGACAAGGCCATTGCCGGCATCGCCGACGCCATTGCGCGCGATTACCAGGGCGAGGTGCCGCTGTTCCTGTCGATCATGCATGGTGCGCTGCCGTTCGCAGGCCAGCTGGCACTGGAACTTGGCGCGCGTGGCCAGGACGTGCAGTTCGATTACCTGCACGCCACCCGTTACCGCGGCGAGACCACCGGCGGTGACCTGGTGTGGAAGCACAAGCCGGCCACCGCGCTGTTCGGCCGTCGCGTGCTGCTGGTCGACGACATCCTCGACGAGGGTTACACCCTGCAGGGCGTGCGCACCTGGTGCCTGGAGCAGGGCGCGACCGACGTGCGCATTGCCGCGATGACCGTGAAGAAGCACGACCGCGCGCTGCCGGACGTCACCGCCGACTACGCCGGCATCGAGCTGCCGGACCGCTACGTGTTCGGTTTCGGCATGGACGTCAACGAAACCCTGCGCTGCGTGCCGGCCATCTACGCGATGAAGGAATAACAACGCGGCCGCCTGCGGCCTGCGTTTCCTGCCGCCGGCATCCTCGGGTGCCGGCGTTCTTTTTTCTCTGGAGTGCTTTTCATGCAACAGATCGCCCTGGCCGTGATTGGCGGCACCGGTGTCTACAACCTGGCCAAGCTTGACGACGTGCAGACCCACGAAGTCTCGACCCGTTTCGGACAGCCGTCCGGCCCGGTGCGGGTCGGGACATTGCTCGGTCATCGCGTGGCTTTCCTGGCGCGCCACGGTGAAGGTCATTCGCTGCCGCCGCACAAGATCAACTACCGCGCCAACCTGGCCGCGCTGCAGCAGATCGGCGCGCAACGGGTATTGGCTCTGAATACCGTGGGTGGCATCGGTGACGACTTCGGACCGCGTGTGCTGGCCTGTCCGGATCAGGTAATCGATTACACCTGGGGCCGGATCAGCACGATCTGCGAGGAAGAGGGCACCGACGTGGTGCACGTCGACTTTGGCCATCCGTACACGCCGATGCTGCGCAGCAAGATCCTGGCGGCAGCGAAGGTAACCGGTGTGAAGGTCCACGACGGCGGTTGCTATGGCGCGACGCAGGGCCCGCGACTGGAAACCATCGCTGAAATCGCGCGCATGCGCCGCGATGGCTGCGACCTGGTGGGCATGACCGGCATGCCCGAAGCGGCGCTGGCACGCGAGCTGGGGCTGGATTATGCCTGCCTGGCGATCGTTGCCAACTGGGCCGCCGGGTGCGGTGACGGCGAGGAAATCACCATGGCCGAAGTACTGGCCAATGTGCAGGCCGCCAGCAACGGACTTCCGGAACTGGTCGGCGAATTGGCGCGGGGGTGATTGTCTTCGCGTAACAAGCTTTGCATACTCAGCTTGTGCGCGGGTTCAGCGTACACCACCCATTCATTGCATAAGGTCACGCATCACCATGCCGAACGGTACCGTCAAGTGGTTCAACGACGCCAAGGGATTTGGCTTCATCTCGCCGGAGGACGGCAGCGCCGACGTCTTCGCGCACTTCTCCGCGATCAACTCCAAGGGCTTCCGCAGTCTGCAGGAAGGCCAGAAGGTCACCTACGACGTGACCCAGGGCCCGAAGGGCGCCCAGGCCTCGAACATCGTTCCGGCCGAGTGATCCACTCGATAGTGCGTTGAAAACCCCGCTTCGGCGGGGTTTTTTTTCGGGCCGTGAAGATGCCCTTGCTGCGGGAGCGCCTGTCCTTGCGTGCGAATGTCCCCCGGCGCTGGCCTGCGGCCATCGCCTCCTCCTTTACTTCGCACGCAAGGACAGGCGCTCCCGTTGCGGAATCGCGCGCGCGCCAACAGAGGCCATGAAAGCTGAGCGCCGCCACCACTGCCGGCTCTCCTGCGAAGTAAAGGAGGAGGCAGCCGCGCAGAGGCTGCCGGGGGACATTCGCAGGAGAGCCGGCAGTGGTGGCGGAGCCCGATGCAAATCTGCTCGGAAGAGGAGGCGGTCGATGTACCACCCCTGCGCCGATGGCACAATGCGGGCATGACGGAACGACTGCGCATCGCCGTAATTGGATACGGCACCGCTGGCCAGGCCTTGGCCATCCTGCTCACCCGTGATGGCCACGAGGTGGAGATCTTCGAACGCGTGCCGACGCCAGGGCCGGTGGGCGCAGGGTTCCTGCTGCAACCCAGCGGACTGCAGGTGCTGTGGCAGATGGGCCTGCTCGATGCCGTGCGCAGCTACGCCATGCCGGTGCGCCGGCTGTATGGCGACACGCCGTGCGAGCGCGCGGTGATGGACATGGGCTATGACGGCCTGGATGCGCGCCTGCACGGTCTAGGCATGCAGCGCGGGGCGTTGTTCTCGGTGCTGGACAAAGCGCGTGAAGGCGCCGGCGAACTGCATGTGGGTACGACCATCGTCGAGGTCGACCACCAGCAGGGGCGGCTGCGCGACAGCGACGGCCGCACGCATGGACCGTTCGATCTGGTGGTTGCCGCCGACGGCGCTGCGTCCACGCTGCGCAACGGCATCGACGGTGGCGCGGCACTGGATCGGGTGTACCCGTGGGGCGCGCTGTGGTGCCTGTTGCCGGCCGAAGACTGGCCGCACATGCAGCAGCTGCGGCAGCGCTACGTCGCCGCGCGCAAGATGATCGGCCTGCTGCCGGTGGGTACCCGACCGGGTGACGATACGCCTCGCCTGAGCTTCTTCTGGAGCCTGCCGCGTGCGGATTTCGAGCGTTGGCAGGGCGACGGCATGGCGCCCTGGCTGGAAGAACTGCATGCGCTGTGGCCACAGGCAGGCGCGCGCTTCGCCCATCTGCAGGACGCCGGGCAACTGGCGCGCGCGGTGTACCGCGATGCAGTAATGAAGCGTTGGCACCAGGGCCGGCTGGTACTGGTCGGTGATGCGGCGCATGCGATGAGCCCGCAGCTGGGGCAGGGCGTGAACATGGCGCTGCTGGATGCGCTGGCACTGCGCGATGCGTTGCGCACCCACGGTGCAGGCGAACCTGCATTGCAGGCTTACCAAGCGCAACGGCGTGCGCACGTGGCGGTCTATCAGCGCTGGAGTCGCTGGCTGACGCCGCTGTTCCAGTCCGATCGCGATGCGTGGGCAAAAGCCCGCGACGTGCTGCTGGGGCCGATGGGACGACTGCCTGGCGGGCGCGGGCACATGCTGCGCGTGCTCAGCGGTACCCAGCACGGGTGGCTGGGCGCGTTGCCGCTCGATCCGGCATTCATCGAAGCGCTCGCCGCTGCGCCCATGCCGGTACAGGGCGTGGCGATGCCCGCCACTGCGTGAAGCCATTCATCGGCTTAACGATTACCTCACCCCGTATATGCGACAAGAGATGAGCACGCGACAGCCGCGTCGCCCGCTTTCCTTTTCGTGATCGATCATCGCGTGGCCCGGGTGGCGCCGCCGTCGCTGCCTGCTGCGGCCCGGATGCGCCGCACGATGCACGAGGAGGACGCCATGTTGTTCGCGGTCGAGAAGCTGGAATCGGAAATCTGCAAGCTGCGCGGTCTGCTGCGGATGCTGCACGAGGACCAGCCCGACGTACTGGAAGATGTGTTCGAGTTCCATGTCGGCAGTTTGATCAGCCACGCATCACCGGAAAACCACGACCATATCCGCGCCTGCGCCCACGAGATGCTGGTGGCGATACAGGCATTGCCGCGCCACGCCGACGAGGAAGCGCCGGATTTCAGCCTGATGCCCGGGATCGTCGCGCGCCCGTCGTAATGCAGGGCAGGCCTCGACGCAGGCCTCAACTAGTCAGCGAACCGGCAGCGGCACCACGCTGTCTTCCACACAGGCGAGCAGCTGTTCGCCCGGTGCCAGTACAGGCACGACACCGGCGGTGAATGCCGAGAACGCCGGCAGGATGGTGATGCCCTGGCGCAGCCAGAACGCGGGGAAGCGCCGACGCAGTGCCGGCAACGCCACCTGCGGATGCACATGGCCCGCCAGCACGTGCGCGGAGGCATCGGCCAGCGGCTCGTGCCGCAGCAGGAACGGTCCCAAGCGCGCGTCGTCATGAATTTGCACCTGCAGCGCTGCCTTCGGCAGATCACGGTCGTGATTGCCGCGTACCACGTGGATGTCCAGCGCAGCATGCTGCTCGCGCCAACCAAGCCATTGCTGGTACCAGGCCGCGCGATGCGCCGGACCATGCAGGACGTCGCCGAGAATCCACAGTTGCTGGCAGTGGTGCGTGGCCACCAGGTCCTGCAGGCGCTGCAGGTCATCGCCGGTACCGCCGGCCGGCAGGGCGATTCCCGCGCGGCGGAACACGTCCGCCTTGCCAAGGTGCAGGTCGGCGATCAACAACGCGCGACGCGCCGGCCACAGCAGCGCCCGTCCGCCCAGCAGCAGCATCGACTCACCGCCCAGCTGCAGCGGCAGATCAGCGGCCATGGCGGCGCTCCAGCTGTTGCGCGGCACGCTGCACGCGCGTGCGCCAGTCTTCATTGCTGAACTGCCCGCGCAGACGCTCGGCCCATAGCGGAAACGCCAGTGGTGTCAGCGACGATGGCTGCTGCAGCGACAACGAACGTGTGGCGATGCCTGCCAGCACCTGCAGCAGTCCGGGAAGATCCAGGCTGTCGTGCAGCACCTCATGCTCGGCCAATGCCAACAGCAGATGCTCCGGATCATGCTCGCGCAGCACGTCATGCAGCAGACCGGCGGAAGCCTGCAGCTGGCGCAGCGAGCGTGGCATGCCACCAGGCAGGCTGGGCACCAGCAGGCCCGCCACGCGCGCGATGCCGCGGAACTGACGGCGCGCCAATTCGCCCAGGTTCACCGCTTCGCGCAGGTCCTGCAGCAGGCCGTCAGCATCCAGCATCGCCCGCCAGTCCTGTTCCTGCAGTTGAACCGGCGTCGCCGGAGCGAGCACCAGGCCATGGTCGTTCACCGCATAGCCGATGCTGTTGCGCTGTTGCCGGGTGCAGCGCAGGGCCAGCAGCGCGGCCAGCGCTTCATGCACATGGCGGCCCGCAAAGGGATAGACGAACAGGAACTGGCCCTCGCGCCGACGCACATCTTCCACCAGCAGGTGGCCAGGTGATGGCGGCGCAGACAGCTGCGACTGCAACGCCAGCAGCGGCGCAAGCCAGCGCGACTCCGCGCTCTGGTCGGCGCCTGACAGCACCTTTTCCAGTTCGCGTCCCAGTGGCATCGACAACGGCAGCTGCCCGCCCTGCCAGCGCGGCACCACGCCATCACCACCGCCGCGTGCCACGCGCACGAACGCGGTCATGTCGCGCAGCTGCACCAGCTCCAGCAGGCGTCCTGCAAACTGGAAGCGGTCGCCCCGGCGCAGGCGGCTGGCGAACTGCTCTTCCACCGCGCCCAGGCTGCCGCCACGCAGGAACTGCACGCGCACGCTGCCGTCGCTGCTGATGGTGCCGATCGACAGCCGATGGCGCAGCGCCTGGCGGCGATCGGGCATGCGGTAGATGCCCTCGGCATCGCGTACCACCTTGTGGAACTCCGGATACCGGGACAGCGCACGTCCGCCCTGCACGATGAAGTCGAGCACGGCATTCCACTGCCCGTCCTCCAGCGCGGCGAAGGCATGCGTGCCACGAACCTGCTGCAGCAGTGCATCGGCATCGAAGCCGCCACCCAGCGCGCGGCTCACTGCGTGCTGGGCCAATACATCCAGTGACAAGGTGGGAGGACGGCGTGCTTCGATCACCCCGTCATGCAGCGCGCGTCGGGCCGCCGCGTACTCGGCCAGTTCCAGCGCATGGCTGGGAATGCACAGTATTTCACCGCTGGCACCGGGCCGATGGCGCGCACGCCCGGCCCGCTGCCGCAGGCGGGCTACGCCCTTCGGACTGCCCAGCTGCAGCACCTGGTCCACTTCCGGAAAGTCCACGCCCAGATCCAGGCTGGACGTGGCCACCACGCACCGCAGCGTGCCGGCACGCAGTCCGTCTTCCACCTGCTGGCGCAGCGTAGGATCCAATGAGCCGTGGTGCAGGGCGAGCGTGCCGGCATCTTCCGGCCACACCGCCGCGAGGGCCTGGTGCCACAGTTCCGCCTGTGCACGGGTATTGGTAAAGAGCAGGCTGCTGCGTGCGCGGAACACTGCATCGAGCACGCGCGGCAGTTGCGCCAGGCCAAGATGCCCGGCCCATGGAAAGCGTTCGCCGGGTTCGGGCAGCAGGCTGCGGATCGTCACCGGACGTTGCCGTGCACCTTCCACGATCGGTGACTGTGGCCGGTGCGGCAGCAGTACGTCGCGTGCCTGCGGCAGGTTGCCCAATGTTGCCGACAGCCCCCACAGCTGCATCGCGGGCGCCGCCGCACGCAGCAGCGCCAGGTTCAACTGCAGCAGCACGCCGCGCTTGTTGCCCAGCAGTTCGTGCCATTCGTCCACCACCACGCAGCGCAACTGGCGCATGCGCTCAAGAGTGTCGGGATAGCTGAGCAGCAGCGCCAGCGACTCCGGTGTGGTCACCAGCACATCGATGCGACCTTCGCGCGCCAGGCGCCTGTCGCGGTTGCTGGCATCGCCGCTGCGCAGCCCCACGCGCCAGCCCAGGCCAAGGCCATCGATCGGCGCCTGCAGCGCGCGTGCGGTATCGCTGGCCAGCGCCCGCAGCGGTGTCACCCACAGCACCTGCAGCGGGCGTACCGCGCTGGCGCGACGCGGTGCGGGGGGCGGGTCGAGCATCGCCTGCAGCAAGGGGCCGCCGAACATGGCCAGAGTTTTGCCGCTGCCGGTGGGGGTGTGCAGCAGGCCGGATTCTCCGGCCAGATAGTGGCGCCACATCGCGCGCTGGAAGGGCAGGGGGCGCCAACCGCGGCTGCCGAACCAGTCGTTCAGGCGCTGCAGCGCATCGCTGCGCTTCATCGCGCCAGCGCCTGCAACTGGGCCAGATGGTCGGCTTCGTCAGCCGGTTTGTCGTGGCGCCAGCGCAGGATGCGTGGAAAGCGCACGGCAATGCCGGACTTGTGCCGCGCGCTGCGGTTGACGGCTTCGAAACCGAGTTCGAACACCTGCTCGGCGCTGACGCTGCGCACCGGGCCGAAGCGCTCGCGGGTATGCGCGCGGATCCAGCGGTCGAGGGCGAGGATTTCCTTGTCGTCCAGCCCGGAATAGGCCTTGGCCACGGGAACCAGCGTGTCGCCGTCCCAGACCCCGAAGGTGTAATCGGTGTACAGCGTGCTGCGCCGGCCATGACCCGCCTGCGCATACAGCAGTACGGCATCGATGGTGAGCGGTTCGACCTTCCACTTCCACCAGTCGCCACGACGGCGCCCGGACTGGTAGATCGAATCGCGGCGCTTCAGCATCAGCCCTTCCACGCCGCGCTCGCGCGATGCTTCGCGCAGCTGCGCGGCATGCTGCCAATCGTCGGCGGGCACCTCCGGCGACAGCTGGATGCGCGGATCGCCGAGCGCGCCGACCACCTCGGCCAACTGCGCGCGACGTTGCTGCAGCGGCAGCGCACGCAGGTCCTCACCGTCGCGTTCCAGCAGATCGTAGGCGAGCACGCGCACCGGCGTGTTGCGCAGGGTGGCGGCGCCGGGTTTGCGGCGCTGGATGCGGGTCTGCAGCGCGGTGAATGCACGCGGCAGATTGTCGGCGTCATCCCATGCCAGCAGCTCGCCATCCAGCACGCAGCCGTCGGGCAGCGAGGCGGCGGCCAGTTCGATCTCCGGGAAGCGACCGTCCAGCCGTTCTTCGCCGCGCGACCACAACGCCACCTCACCCTGGCGCCGCAGCAACTGCAGGCGGATGCCATCCCACTTCCATTCCAGCAGCCAGTTGCCGATGTCGCCCAGCCGCTCGGTGGGCTCACCTTCCAGCGGCGAGGCCAGGAAGAACGGATAGGGCTGCTGGCGATCGGTCGGCAGTTCTTCGGCAGACAGCAGCGTGGCCAGCAGGCCGGGGGAGGGCACCCAATCGCCGAGCATGCGCTGGGCGATGCGGGCGATGTCCAGCCCGGACCACTCGGCCAATGCCTGCTGCACCACGCGCTGCGATACGCCAACGCGCAGTGCGCCGGTCAGCAGCTTGTTGAAGACCAGGCGTTCGGCCGATGCAAGCTGTCGCCAGCCCTCGACTACAGCGGCACGACGCACGGGCTCTGGCTGGTTGGCGACGGCAAGCAGGTGCTGTTCGATCCAGTCGGCCAGGGCGCGATCCTCGCCTTCGCTGGCGGGATCATCCAGCAGCAGCGTGAGCGTCTCCGCAAGGTCGCCGACCTGCGCGTAGCTGTCCTCGACCAGCCATGGCGGCAGTCCGGATTCTTCGGCGATCCACGCCCGCAGTTCGCCACTGCCTGCGATCTTGCGGCGCGCGCCGCCCACCTTGCCACCGCTGAGCAGGTACAGCGCCCACGCCGCGTCGTGCGGACGTGCGTGCTGGAAGTAGTCGATCAGCGCCGCGCGCTTGTCCAGCGTCGCGGTGCTGCGATCCAGCCGCTGGTACAGCGCGGCGAAGGCCTTCATTCCTCGCCTCCGAAATCGGTGCGGAAGGCTTCGGCGGCAATGCCGCGTTCGCGCAGGTACGGAATCAGCGCATCGGTGTTGCCGTGGGTGGCGATGATCCTGCGTGCGCCGGTCTGCGTGATGGTCTGCAGCAGTGCTGGCCAATCGGCATGGTCGGAGATCACGAAGCCGCGGTCGACATTGCGTCGGCGGCGATTGCCGCGCAACTGCATCCAGCCCGAGGCGAAACCAAGCTGGTGGCGGCCGAACCGGCGCAGCCAGGGCGTGCCGGCGGCCGAGGGCGGCGCCAGGATCAGCTGGCCTGCGGCATCGGGCTGACGTCCCTGTTCGGCAACGGTGAGCGTATCGAGCATCGGCACACCGGCCTGGCGATAGACGGCAACGCCATTGGCGATGGCACCGTGCAGCCAGGCAGGCTGGTCATCCACCGCGCGCAGCTCGGCCAACACGCGTTGCGCTTTGCCCAGCGCGTAGCAGAGCAGCACGGCCGCTTCCCCGCGTTGCGCGCACTCGCGACGCCAGGCGGCGATCTCGGCCGCCACGGCGCGGGTATCGGGCCAGCGATAGATCGGCAGCGCGAATGTGGCTTCAGTGATGAAGGTATCGCAGGGCACCACTTCGAACGGGGTGCAGGTGGGGTCGGGCTGGCGCTTGTAGTCGCCAGACGCCACCCAGACCTGCTCACCGTCGTCGATGCGCACCTGCGACGAGCCGAGCACGTGCCCGGCCGGATGCAGCGATACCTGCACCCGGCCCAAGGCAAACGGCACGCCCTCGGCATGCGCGTGCAGCGGCACATCGCCCAGGCGCCAGCGCAGGATCGGCACGCTGCCGGTGCTGCAGTGGTATTCGCCCATGCCGGGTCGCGCATGGTCGCCATGGCCATGGGTGATGACCGCACGCGGCACCGGCCGCCAGGGATCGATATGGAAATCGCCTGCCGCGCAGTACAGCCCTTCCGGCCGCAGTACCACCAGATCGTCATTGCCTGCCATGCCGTCACTGTGGCGTGGCGGTCGTGCACGCGGCGAGAATCGGCCTGAACGCGGGGTTGCCGGGCGATACGGCACAATCGGGCCGCACACCTCTTGCCGGCGGGGAAGGAACCGATGAGTGGACCGAGCTTCAACAGCAGCGCTCCCTACGAAACCCACGTGGTGCTCAACCAGCCGCCACCGTTCGCCGGTCGCCAGTTGTGGACCGACGACATCGCGCTGATGGAGGCCGTGCAGCGCGAGGGTGCGGCAGCCTTCGCGCCACGCCTGGCGGTGTATGGAGGACTGGCCGGCGACGAGCTGTACCGCATCGGCTTCGACGCCAACCGCGACCGCCCACGCCTGCGCACCCATGATGCGCAGGGCCATCGCATCGATACCGTGGAATTCCATCCGGCGTACCACCAGCTGATGCAGACGGCGAAGGAGCACGGCGTTGCCGGGCTGTCCTGGCACGAGCCACAGCCCGGCGCCCATGTCGCGCGCGCTGCGCTGAGCTACCTGCACCACCAGGCCGAAGCCGGCACCAGCTGCCCGCTGACCATGACCCATGCCGCAGTGGCCGTGCTGCGCGGGCAGCCGCATCTGGGCGAGTGGTCGCGCAAGGCCGCCGCACCGGTATACGACCCGCGTGATGTGCCGGTGGCCGACAAGGCAGGCATCACCCTGGGCATGGGCATGACCGAGAAGCAGGGCGGCTCGGACGTGCGCGCCAACACCACCCGCGCCGAACCCATCGATGGCGAGCGCTATCGGTTGATCGGGCACAAATGGTTCTTCTCTGCGCCCATGTGCGATGGCTTCCTGGTACTGGCGCAGGCGCCGGCCGGATTGACCTGCCTGCTGATGCCACGGCGGCTGGCCGATGGCGATCGCAATGCGTTCCGCCTGATGCGCCTGAAGGACAAGTTGGGCGACTGGGCCAACGCCTCCAGCGAAGTGGAGTTCTGCGGTGCCCAGGCTTGGCGGGTGGGCGAGGAGGGGCGCGGCGTCGCCACCATCATCGGCATGGTGATGATGACCCGGCTGGACTGCATGCTGGGCGCTGCGGCGGAAATGCGCATGGCGCTGGCGCAGGCGCTGCACCACGCGCGGCATCGTCGCACCTTCGGAAAGCCATTGATGGACCATCCGCTGATGGGCAACGTGCTGGCCGATCTGGCGCTGGAATCGGAAGCCGCCACGGTGCTGGCGATGCGTATCGCGCGCGCGGTCGATCAGGCCGGCAGCGATCCGGTCGAGGCCGCGCTCGCGCGGCTGGGGACGGCATTGGGCAAGTACTGGATATGCAAGCGTGCGCCTGCGTTCGTCAACGAAGCGCAGGAATGCCTGGGCGGTGCTGGCTACGTGGAGGAATCGATGTTGCCGCGGCTGTACCGGCAGGCGCCGTTGAATTCGATCTGGGAGGGCAGCGGCAACATCCAGTGCCTGGATGTGCTGCGTGCGCTGGCGCGCGAACCGGAGGTGCTGGCGGCACTGCAGGGTGAGCTGGAGGCGGTGGCCGACCGTGATGCGCGCTATGCGGCGGCGCTGCAGCGTTGGCACGATGCGGCGGCACCGGAGGAGGCACAGGCGAGGGTGTTCTGCGAACGCACGGCCCTGCTGCTGCAGGCGGCGTTGTTGCTGCGTGCACGAAGCCCGATGGCCGAAGCGTTCATCCGCAGCCGGCTGCAGGGCGAACATGGGTTGGCATTCGGCACGCTGCCGGCGGGGTTGGATGTGGCGGGGATGCTGGCGCGCGCGCTGCCGTAGGTGACGGCCAACGGCGGAGCCCCTCGCGCTGGGTGATGCAGGAGGAATGGGCAGGGCCGCGCGGGTGGGCTGCGCAGGGGGCGCCGTAAATACGTCCATGTAGGCTCGGGCGCGCCATCCATGGCGCTTACGCCCCTGCGCAGCCCACCCGCGCGGCCTTGGACGGTTTCCGTGCGCGTCCAGCACGGAATCACAGAAGAAGCGAAAAGCGGAAAGCAGAAAGCAGAAAAGCCGCGGCGATGCCGCGGCTTTTCCTGTAGAGCCGAGCCCGTGCTCGGCTTTTCCGGTAGCGCCGGGCCATGCCCGGCGAACGCGTAGGCCTTAGTGCTTGGCTTCTTCCTTGGCGGCAGTGGCCTTGGCATCGTCGGCCACGTCGCGAGCCTTGTCGGCAACCTTCTGCGCGGCATCGGCAGTGGCGTCGCTGGCGTGCGCGGCGGCATCGGTCGCTGCGACCTTGGCCTTGTCAGCCGCGTTGGCGGTCGCGGCGGCAGCGCTGTCCAGCGCCTGCTGGGTGTCGGCGGCAGCCTGCTCGGAGGCGGCGGCGGTCTTGTCGGCGGCGTCACGGGTGGCTGCGGCAGCCTTGTCGACGGCATCGCGTGCGGCAACACCGGCGCTGTCGGCGGCCTGCGCGGCATCCTGCTTGGCCTGTTCGGCTTCCGGGCCCTTGCAGGCAGCCAGTGCGAGCAGCAGGGAGGCGGCCAGCAGGGTGGTGGTCAGCGGGCGAATCTTCATGGCGGTCTCCGGTACTGCAATGGATGGGGACGCCAGCCTATTCATACCGTTGTGAAGACGTGGTGGTGACCTGCGCGCGGAATGGCGTGCAAAGAAAAAGCCGCTGGCGAACCAGCGGCTTCTTCAGAACAGCTTGAAGAAAGAAGTTATTACTTCTTGGCTTCTTCAGCAGCGTCCTTGGCCTTCTCGGCGGTGCCTTCAGCAGCCTTGGCAGCGTCGGCAGCAGCGCCGGCAGCAGCGTCGGTGGCAGCGCCAGCAGCCTGGGCAGCGGCGTCAACCGAAGCGTCAGCAGCGGTGGCGGCGGTGTCAGCGGCCTGCTGGGCAGCGTCGGCGGTCTGGGCGCCAGCAGCGGCGGCCTGGTCGGCAGCAGCCTGGGCTTCGGTGGCGGCCTGGTTGGCCGAAGCAGCGGCGTCCTGGGCAGCTTCCTGCTTCGAGCAGGCGGCCAGGGCCAGAGCCAGGGACATCGCGACCAGCAGCTTGTTGATGCTCATTGTGTAAATCCTCGTCGTTAGAATTAGGCAACGCGCATGCTGCGCGCCGACAACATGATGACAAGCCAAGATTGGGTGTCAAGCGATCCCGCATTCATTTTTGCGAAATAGACGTTAAACCCTTTCAGATCAACTCGATGGCGATAGCCGTCGCTTCGCCGCCGCCGATGCACAGGGTGGCAATGCCGCGCTTGCCGCCGCGCGTGCGCAATGCGTTGACCAGGGTGACCACCAGACGTGCGCCGGAGGCACCGATCGGATGGCCCAGCGCGCAGGCACCGCCATTCACGTTGAGCTTGTCGTGCGGGATGCCCAGTTCGCGCATGGGTGCCATCGCCACCACGGCAAAGGCCTCGTTGATTTCGAACAGATCGACCTGGTCCAGCGACCAGCCGGTCTTCGCCAGCAGGGTGTGGATGGCGCCGATCGGGGCGGTGGTGAACCACTCCGGTTCCTGCGAATGGGTGGCATGGCCGACGATGCGGGCCAGCGGCTGCAGGCCGCGTGCGGCCGCATCTTCTTCGGTCAGCAGGACCACGGCGGCAGCGCCATCGGAAATGCTGGAGGAGCTGGCGGCGGTCACGCTGCCGTCCTTCTTGAAGGCCGGGCGCAGGGTCGGGATCTTGGCAATGTCCGAGCGGCCGGGTTGTTCGTCGCTGGCGACCTCGACATCACCCTTGCGGGTGGCGACCTTCACCGCAACGATTTCGTCGGCGAAGGCGCCGTTGGCCTGGGCCGCCTGTGCGCGCTTGACCGATTCGATGGAGTAGGCGTCCTGCTCTTCGCGGGTGAACTGGTACTTGTCCACGGCACATTCGGCGAATTCGCCCATGGCCTTGCCGTCGTAGGCATTGACCAGGCCGTCGTGGGCCATGTGGTCCACGGCCTGGAAGTTGCCGAAACGGTTGCCGGTGCGCGAGTTGGGCAGCAGGTGCGGGGCGTTGGACATCGATTCCATGCCGCCGGCGACCACGACCTTGGCCGAGCCGGCCTTGATCAGGTCATGGCCGAGCATGATGGCCTTCATGCCCGAACCGCAGACCTTGTTGAGGGTGGTGGCGCCGACCGACAGCGGAATGCCGGCGGCGATCGCCGCCTGGCGGGCAGGGGCCTGGCCGAGGTTGGCCGGCAGCACGCAGCCCATCAGGACTTCGGAGACGTCGCTGGCAGGCACGCCCGACTGTTCCAGCGCGGCGGCGATGGCGGCCGCGCCGAGGGTCGGGGTCGGAACGCCGTTGAACTGGCCGAGGAAGGAGCCGATGGCGGTGCGCTTGGCGGCGGCGATGACGATGTTGGACATGGCAATCTCGTTGATGCGTGAGCAATGTTCGGAAAGGAGACGACGGGCGTTGGATACGGCGCCGTTTCCCGGCAGACTGCGTGGGGGTCGGCCCAGTATAGAGGGTCGGCAAAGACTGCCGCTGGGCAGTACTGGATGCCTGCCCGGATGGCGGCAGGCCAACGTTCATGGGAAGGAAACGATGGAACGTAAGACGATGGGAAGGTCGGTCCTGGCATCGGCGCTGGCGGTGGCGCTGTCGGCGTGTGGCGGTGGAGGCGGCGGCAGCAACGTGCGCATCGACCCGCCTCCGACCACGCCGCCGGTCACCCCACCGGTCACCCCGCCTCCCGCTGCCAGGCCGCTGGAGCCGGCTGTGGATGCGCATCTGGCACAGACCAACGCGCGTGCCGCATTGGCCACGGGCGCGACCGGCCGTGGCGTGCGCATCGGCATCGTCGATTCGGGCGTGCTGCGCAGTGCCGAGGCGCTGAACGGGCGGGTGGTGGCCAACCTCAACTACATCGACCCGAGCCGCAACAATCTCAACGTCGATGACGTGCTTGGCCATGGCACGGCCGTCGCCAGCCTGGCTGCCGGTGCATCGGTGGGCGTCTGGCCGGGCGGCATCGCACCGGGGGCGGAGATCGTCTCGGCACGGA
Organism: Stenotrophomonas sp. 82F1; assembly: GCF_056861525.1. Classification (NCBI taxonomy): domain Bacteria; kingdom Pseudomonadati; phylum Pseudomonadota; class Gammaproteobacteria; order Lysobacterales; family Lysobacteraceae; genus Stenotrophomonas; species Stenotrophomonas sp. 82F1. The sequence goes on along the minus strand of NZ_JBSPUD010000020.1, from coordinate 65,995 downwards.
TCATTTCCGACACCACGCCCAAGGATGACGGCAGTGGCAAGGGCAATTCCTTCAGCGGCACGCTGGGCGTGGCCGGGGTCCACCAGGACCTGATCAACTACGGCGTGAAGGTGATGAACAATTCCTGGGGCGGCCTGTACTGGACCGACCTCGGCACCACCGCGCAGGTCGCTGGCGAATACCGCCCCTTCATCATCAATCACGGTGGCCTGGTGGTGTTCGCCGCCGGCAACGAGGGGCGCGACCAGCCCAGCAGCGTGGCCGCGCTGCCCAGCCAGCGAGGCGTCGGCGGATCGCTGCCGGCAGCCGACCTGGAGAAGGGCTGGCTGGTGGCCACCGCGATCGATCCGAACAAGCCCGGTGAGCGTGCACCGTGGGCCAATGCCTGTGGCGACGCCGCACGCTATTGCCTGACCGCTCCCGGCAGCGCGGTGTTCCCGGAGCCGGGTACCGGCAAATACCTGTGGAACTACGGCACGTCCTTCGCCGCGCCGCTGATCTCCGGTGCCGCGGCGCTGGTCTGGCAGCGCTACCCGTACTTCGACAACGACCTGGTGCGGCAGACCCTGCTAGGCACCGCCACCGACATCGGGGCGCCGGGCGTCGATCCGATCTACGGCTACGGCATGCTCAATGTCGGCAAGGCGGTGAACGGTCCCGGCCGCTTCGACTGGGGCGATGTCACCGTCAATGTCGATGCGGCTTCCTCTGGCTCGATCTGGAGCAACGACATCGCCGGCGCTGGCGGCCTGGTCAAGCGCGGCGATGGCCGGCTGGAACTGAGCGGCAACAACAGCTACAGCGACGCCACCCGCATCGAGCGCGGCAGCCTGGCCCTGCGCGGCGGGGCAGTGATCCGTTCCAACGTCAGCATCTCTGGTGCCGGCGGTGCTTCGATGGCCGGCCTGCAGTTCATGCCGGGCACGCCGCGGGTGATCGGCAACGTCGACAACGGCGCCAGCGTGGTGCTGGTCAACGCCAATACCACCGCAACCATCGAAGGCAATTACGCCCAGCGGCCGGATGCACAGCTGATCGTCGCGTTGGGTGTGAACCCGCTGCAGGTGACCGGCACTGCACGCCTGGCCGGTGGCGTGGTGGTCGATGGCATCGTTTCCGGTTACGTGCCGCAGGTTGGCAGCCGCCAGGGCCTGATCCATGCCAACGGCGGTATCAACGGTACGTTCACCACGCCGGTGGCCAACACCGGGGCCAACGGCCTCACCCTGCTGCAGGCACAATACGGCTATGGCAGCAACGATGCGTGGATGGACCTGACCCAGGTCAACGTTTCCGCTGCCGCGTCGGGCTTGGGCGCCAATGCGCAGGCGTCGGCACTGCGGGTGGCGTCGGCATTCACCGCGCTGGACCGCAATGCGGATCTGCAGGGTTCGGCATTCGGCGCGGCCGCCGGCGCGCTGCAGCGTACGGCGGGCGGCACCGATGGCCTGTCGGCGAGCCTGGAGAGCCTGTCCGGACAGGCGCATGCGCGTGCCGAAGCCTCGACCTTCGACAGCGTGGACATGTCGCGCCGTGCGGTTGCCGAGCGCTTCGACCGCGTGCAGGCGGCGCCGAAGCTGCGTGGCGCCTGGCAGAGCGCGCTGGGCGAAGCCGGGCAGGGCAGCTTTGCCGGCAACGCCGCCGACAGCCAGGGCTGGATGGCCGGCCAGGACGTGGCACTGGGCAGCAACGGTCTGCTCGGCATGGCCTTCGGCGAAACGCGCAGCAACGGTGGCAGCAACTTCAGCGGTGATCGTGGCCGCGATCGCCAGACGCAGGCGCAGCTGTATGCGGGCTGGAACCTGGGACGTGGCTATGCCCTGGCCCAGTTCGGTACCGGCCAGTTCACCCGTGAGCTGGACCGCCAGTTGCTGCTGGGCGCCGGTGCCTACGGTGTGTCCGCGCGCTACGGCGGGCGTTTCAGCAGTGCCAGCGTCGAAGGCGGCTATCGTTTCGGCCGCATCCGTGCATCGTTCACCCCGTACCTGGGGGCCAGCAGCACGCGCCTGGATACCGACGGCTTCAGCGAGCAGGGGGGCTTCGGCTTCGGCCTGCGCGGGGAGGCGTCACGTGCACAGCGCAGCCAGATGCTGGCGGGCCTGCGTGGCGAGCGGCAGTGGGGGCGTTGGACCCTGCGCGGCCATGCCGAATGGCAGCAACGGCTGGATGGCAGTGAGCAGGGCTGGCAGGCAAGCTTCGTCGGCGTTGATGCCTGGGCGCCGTTGGCCGGTGTCGACGCGCCGCGTGGCAGTGCCTTGTTCGGCCTGGCGCTGGAATCGTGGTGGGGCCGCAATGGCCGCCTGAGCCTGGGTATCGACCAGCGCGTGGGTGGCAATGATGCCCGGCAGGCGGCGCTGCGCTACAGCACGGGCTTCTGATCATGGCGCCGGGCTTGCCCGGCGCGTCTATCCGGCGGTGCCGACCCACGGTCGGCACGCGCCCGGTCCGCCAGGGCGGCGATCAGCCGCCGCGCAGATTGCCCAGGCGCGGCGTGCTGCGGCCCAGTGGCATCTTCAGCTTGCCGATCGACAGGATGCGCGCTTCGGCGATCCGGTCGGCGGCGCGCTGCGGGGCGATGTTCTCGCGCTGCGACAGTTCGAAGATGCGCGTCAGGTTGTGGTAGATGCTGCGGATCAGCCGCATCGCGCGCTCGCGGTTGTAACCGTCGATTTCCAGCGACACGTTCATCACGCCACCGGCGTTGACCGCGTAGTCCGGCGCATACAGGATGCCGCGCGCATGCAGCTCGTCGCCGATCTCCAGGCTGGACAGCTGGTTGTTGGCGGTGCCACAGATGATCTTCGCCTTGATCCGCGGCAGGGTGTCGGCGTTGATCGCGCCTTCCAGCGCGCACGGCGCGAACACATCGGCGTTCACTTCGTGGATCTCGTCCGGCTTGACGGCCTCGGCGCCGAAATCGCTGACCGCACGATCCACCAGCGCGCTGTCCAGATCGGTGACATACAGCTTGGCGCCACGGTCGCGCAGCAGCTTCACCAGTTCCATGCCGATATGGCCCAGACCCTGCACCGCGATGCTGGTCTTGCCCACTTCCTCATGGCCGAACTTGAAGCGCATCGAGGCCATCAGCGCCTGCAGCGCGCCATAGGCGGTGAACGGGGCCGGATCTCCCGAGCCGCCATGGACCTGGTGCACGCCGGTGACGAACTGGCTCTCCAGGTAGATGTTCTCCATGTCGTTGACGTCGGTACCGACATCCTCGGCGGTGATGTAGCGACCGCCCAGCGAATCGACATAGCGGCCGAAGGCGCGGAACAGCACTTCGGTCTTGTCGACCTTGGGGTCGCCGATGATCACCGCCTTGCCGCCACCGACATTGAGACCGGCCAGCGCATTCTTGTAGGTCATCGTGCGGCTCAGCCGCAGCACATCGGCCAGCGCATCGTCGGTGCTGGCGTAGGGGCGCATGCGCACCCCGCCCAGGGCGGGGCCCAGGGTGGTGTTGTGGATGGCGATGATCGCCCGCAGGCCGGCATCCTGGTTGTGGCAGAACACCACCTGTTCGTGGCCGGTGGTTGCGAGGGTTTCGAATAGCATGGGGTCTCCGATGGCGCGATCTGCGGTGAACTGCGGCGAACTGCCAATGAACGGTAGGGTCCGAAAACAAAAAAAGCGACGTCGTCGGTACAGGGGGACGGGTCGCGCGGCGCCATTCTAGTCCATTCGCCCGGGATATGCCGTCGACACCGGAGGCGCCCGGGTTAAAGAAGATGAAAGTGCGGCCGATGCTGCGACGACGGCAGGTGGCCGGATGTGATGAAGGCGCAGGCAGTGGCAGCAGCAGGACAACGACAGGATGGGCGGCGATGACCGCAGCGTGGTGGCGATCCGTGCTCCGTTGGCTGTCGCGGCTGAGCGGGCAGGCCCCGGCACGCCTGGCCGCAGCCCCCCGCCAGGCCGTGGCTGCGGCGGCGGCCAGCCTGCAGGGTGACGCCTTGCCCGCGGCCGAGGTTGCCGCTCACCTGCAGCGCGGACTGCATGCGCTGGCCCTGTATCCGCGCTTGGCCGGCGAGCCCGCCGAGGTCAGCGCATCGGGTCTGGCCGAGGCGGTGGACCGCGCGCTGCAGGACCGCGACTGGGCCACCCGGCAGCTGCCACGGCGCCCGCAACTGCTGCCGCAGCTGATCCAGACGGTCAATGACGACGTTGCATCGGCGCGGGTGATGGCGGCGATCATCGGCCAGGATCCGGTGCTGACCGGCAACCTGCTGCGGATCGCCAACAGCCCGGCCTACAAGGTGCACGAGCGGCCCGTGGAAAGCCTGCAGCGGGCGGTGACCCTGGTCGGCACCGAAGGCGTGCGGCAGATCATCAGCGCAGTGCTGGTGCAGCCGGTGATGCAGGTGCAGTGCGAGGTGTTCCCGCAGTTCAGTTCGATCATCTGGGAGCACGCGCTGCTGGCTTCGCGCGCGGCCGCCGACCACGCGCGCACGGTCACCTTCGGCGATGCCTTCGCTGCGCAATGGCTGGGCCTGGTGCAGGGCCTGGGCGCGGCGCTGGTGATGCGGCAACTGCTGCAGGAAGCGCAGGCGCGCGGCGAAGAGGTGGAGCCCGCGCTGGCCCTGCAGTTGCTGCAGCAATGGTCACTACCGCTGGCACAGCGGGTGGCTGCCGCCTGGGAACTGCCCGAACCGGTGCATCAGGCCCTGGCGCCTGACGCTGACGGTGCGCTGGCCGACAGCCTGCGCCTGGCCAGTGCCGCTGCGGCGGCCAGCCTGCTGTGCCGGCACGGGCATGCCAGCCAAGGCCGCATGCTGGCCTTGCTGGAGCAGTTGCCGGCAGCGCCGCCGCACGCGCTGCGCTGGATCTGGCGGCGCCTGCACGGGCGCAATGTGGAGACCCTGGACGAGAGCCTGCACGGCGATGGCGAAGGGCCCGCCCGCTGATCGTTACAGCTGGGATTCCAGCGGCAACCAACTGATCACCCGCGCCGTCCAGCGCTTGCCGAGGCTGCTGCCGGGCTCGGCTTCGACCCAGTGCGGTGGTGGCTCGCGCTGCAGCCAGCGCAGTTCGTCATCAGCGCCCAGTGCCAGCCACCAGCTGTGTTCCGGGCTGGCCAGGCGCAGGTATTCCGCGCGCAGCTGCGCACCCAGTACCGGGTCGTCGAACAACACGCCCATCTCGGTGTTGAGATAGGCCGACCGCGGATCGAGGTTGAACGATCCGACGAAGCCGCGTTGGTCGTCGACCAGCAATGCCTTGGTGTGCAGGCTGGCGCCACTGCTGCCGAACAGGCTGCCGTCACCGCTCTGGCCGCTCGCCTTCAGTTCGTACAGCTGCACGCCGGCCTTCAGCAGCGGCACCCGGTAGCCCATGTAGCCACCGTGCACGGCGGCCACATCGTTGGCCGCCAGTGAGTTGGTCACCACGCCGACCTGGGCGCCACGGCCGGCCATCGCCGAAAGGCCGTCCACCCCTTCGCTGCCCGGCACGAAGTACGGCGAGATCAACAGGGCCTTGTAGCGCGTCGACTGCAGCTGCCGGACCAGCTCGGTGACCAGCCAGTCGTCGTGCGCATCGCCGTGGTGCTTCATCGGCGGATCGGACACGATCCGTACCTGCGTGCTCCAGTGCAGCGGCTCGGGGCTGGCGCGCTGGCGCTGGCGCGACTCGGCCACGCGCTGCAGGTACGGTTGCGCCTGCGCATGCAGCGCGTCCAGATCGGACTGGCGTACCAGCTGGCGCAGCTGCGCATCGGTGTAGGTCGCCAGCGCCGAGATCGGAATCGCCGCGTCGCTGTTCCAGTAGTCGTCGAAGATCTGGTTGGCCTGCTGCACGGCCGGGCCGGCCACCACCAGGTCCAGGTCCTGGAAATTCACGTCGCTGCGCGCGCTGAAATATTCCTCACCGATGTTGCGGCCCCCCACGATGGCGATGCGTCCATCGGCGATCCAGCTCTTGTTGTGCATGCGGTGGTTCACGCTGAAGGCGCGCTGCACCAGCTCCAGCGTGCGGGCGATGCCGCTGCGGTTGCGGAACGGGTTGTACAGGCGAAGCTCGATGTTGGGATGCGCATCGAGCGCCATCATCAGCGCATCCTTGTCCTTGGCGTTCATGTCATCGAGCAGGATGCGCACGCGCACGCCACGTTCGGCAGCGTCGTACAGCGCCTTGGCCATCAGGTGGCCGATCAGGTCGTCGTGCCAGATGTAGTACTGCAGGTCCAGGCTGCGGCCGGCATGTTCGGTGATCATCGCGCGGGCGGCGAACGCATCCATGCCATCGCTGAGGAAGGCCACGCCCGACTGCCCCGGATGGGCAGCCTGCAGCGGCATGATCTGTCGATCGATGGGCGTCTGCGCAGGCTGCAGTGGCAGGACCTGCGACGCTTCACCGCGCGCCTGTGGGGTCAGGTGGTCGGCCAGCAGCAGGCCGGACAGGACCAGCAGAAGCAGGGCGGCGATGATGATCGCGGCGACGCGCAGCAGGCGTCGCCATAGGGGTTTGCGCAGACTCATGACGTCGATGGTAGATCCACGCCATGCGTGGATGAAACACCATCAGTAGATCCACGCCATGCGTGGATGAAGCGCCGTGACTCAGAACCGCTCGTCGCTGCCCAGGTAGCGCCACTGGCCCACGGCCAGCGGACCCAGCGCCACACGGCCAATGCGCAGGCGGCGCACCGCCACAACCTGCAGGCCGGCAGCCGTCACCGCAGTCCTCAGCCCCTTCGCAGTCAGCCCCTTGCCTGCAAAGCGCAGGCGCTGCTCGCTCTGCCAGCTGACCTTGGGGCCGCCGGCTTCATGCTGCAGCCGGGCCATCAGCCATGGGCCACGTTCCGGGCCGCCTTCAGCCACTTCGACCAGATACTCCTGTTCGGTGCGGCCCAGGTTGCGCTGCAGGTGCGCGAGCACCGCCGGATCCTGGCTGACCACCACCAGCCCGTTGTCGTCGGCCGGCAGCGAGGAGGCCAGCTGCAGGCCATGGAAGTGCCGCTGCAGCGGACGGATGTCACTGGCGTCCAGCTCGCTGCGGGTCTCGGTGCGGATCAGCGCGCACAGGGCGTCGGCCGGTACGCCTGCCGGTTTGTGCAGCAGCATGCTGGCGCGCTCGGCCTTGCTGTCGCTGGCCTGCTCGGCCACCACGATGCTGGCGCTCTCGTCCACCGGGCGTTGCGGCTGTTCCACCACCTCGCCATCGACGCTGACCCAGCCGCCCTCGATATAGCGCCGCGCTTCACCACGCGGGATGCCGAGCAGGGCGGACAGGCGTTTGTCGAGTCGGGTCGGTTCCATGGCGAAAGGTCGGGCAGGGGGCGCGCAGTGTAGCCGCTACGCCGGCTCAGCGCTGGCCACGGTTGGCCAGCTCGGTCAGGTACAGCCGGGTATCGAACTCCAGCTGCAGGTAATCGGGCTCCATGTGCTGGCACAGCTGGTAGAAGGCCTTGTTGTGGTCGGCCTCCTTCAGATGGGCCAGTTCATGCACCACGATCATGCGCAGGAAGGCGGCTGGCGCCTGCCGGAACACGGTAGCGATGCGGATCTCGCGGCTGGCCTTGAGCCGGCCACCGTGCACCCGGGAAATGGCGGTGTGGGTGCCCAGGGCGTGCTTGATGACCTCCAGCGTGTTGTCGTAGCAGACCTTGTTGAGCGGTACCGACTTGCGCAGGTAGCGGTCCTTCATGTCCTGGGTGTAGTCGTACAGCTGGCGGTCGCTGCGCACCTCATGCGGGTCGGGGTAGCGCTGCTGCAGCCACGGGCCGAGCTTGCCCTGTGCCAGCAGGTCGCTGACCTGGGCGACCAGGGGTTCGGGGTAGCCGGTGAGGTACTTCAGTACAGCCATGCAGGGGCGTCGGCGCGTCGGTAGAATGGGGCATCCAGATTACACGCGGTACGTATCGACCATGGCAAAGCCCAACGCGCTGCAGGAACAATTGCTCAAGGCCGGCCTGGCCAAGAAGTCGCAGGCCAGCGCCGCCGCGCGTGAACAGGCCAAGGCCCGCCAGGGCAAGGCCGAATCGACGTCGGCGGAAGTCCAGCGTGAAGCTGAACGCGCTCGCGCCGAGAAGGTCGAGCGCGACCGCGCGCTGGCCGCCGAACGCAACGCGCAGGCCAAGCTGGCTGAACAGAAGGCGCAGGCGAAACAGATCATCGCGGCCCACGCCGTGCCGCACAAAGGCGAGGACGAGTACCGCTTCAGCGATGGCGCGGTGATCCGCACCCTGTTGATCGATACCAAGCTGCGCAAGGCGCTGTCGGTGGGCGTGCTGGTCATCGTGGCCCACGGCGACGGCTACGCGGTGCTGCCGCGCGCGGCGGCTGAAAAAGTGCGTGAGCGCGCCCCGGAAGCGATTGTTGTCGACCATGGAACGCCCGGCTCCAGCGCCGAGATTTCCACCGGCAACGCCGAGGACGACGCCTACTACGCCCAGTTCCAGGTTCCCGACGACCTGGTCTGGTAAGGCGGCGCTGAACCGGCCGCAGCGTCCGCCGGGCATGGCCCGGCGCTGCCGATTGCGGCGGGGTGTATTGTCCCCATATCAGGCGACACCCCTGCGGAGGATGGCCATGGCTACCGGTTGGGCCGGAGATGGCGCGGTCCAGGACCAGATCGACGCCACCGTCGACGATGCGATTGCCCGCGCGCGGCGCCAGCTGCGCCAGGGCCCAGGTCTGGAACACTGTGAGGAATGCGACGCGCCGATTCCGTTGGCGCGGCGTCAGGCAGTGCCTGGGGTTCGGCTGTGCGTGAACTGCCAGCAAGCGCACGACGAAGAGGAACAGGCGCAGAGTGGCTACAACCGGCGCGGCAGCAAGGACAGCCAGTTGCGGTAAGGGGGTTCGGCAGGGCTGCGCCCTGCACCTGCAGATGCTTCAAGCCAAGGCAAAGGCAACAGCAAAAGCTGGCATTCCGTGGGGTGGTGGGG
>NZ_JBSPUD010000020.1:0-57095 GCF_056861525.1 Stenotrophomonas sp. 82F1 | reverse complement strand
GACGCCGCAAGTACGTCCTTGTAGGCTTGGCAGCCCCATCCATGCGGCTGACACCCCGCAATCCGACACCGCCCCACCTCTGACAGTTTTCCGGTGCCTGGTAGATCCACGCCATGCGTGGATGAATTCCGATGGAAATCGAATATTTCGATATTGGAATTTGATGAAAGAGCATCCACGCATGGCGTGGATTACAGATCGCGGAGATCTGTCGAAGGCGGGGTGGGGCCGGTGGCAGGGGCGTGAGCCGCATGGATGCGGCGACCGAGCTTACATGGACGTACTTGCAGCGGCCCCTGCCGCCGGCCCCACCCCGCCAACCCACAGGAACCCAGCTTTTGCTGTTGAGGTTGCCGGCCAGCGGCCGGCACTACCGCGGATGCAGGGCGCAGCCCTGCCGACCAACCTAACCTCAGCCGTCGCCCTGGATGCCGCCAGGCGCCTGCGTCGGGTCGCGCCAGCGGCGCACCGTGCGCTGGAAGAACAGGTTGTTCGGCAGCTGCAGCACCGTGCCCTCGTGGCCGTCACCGGTTTCCTGCAGCGTGGTGTAGATCAGGTTCACGTCGATCACCCGGCCCTTCAGCCCGGGCTTTTCGCCGTTCTCCAGCACTTCGATGTAGTCATGCAGGCGGAACGGCCGCGTGGTGAAGATCAGCAGCGTGCAGAAGATGTTGGACAGCACGCTCCAGGCCGCGAAGAACGCCACCGCGCCCACCGCGGCAAAACCGGTGAAGGCCGTCCACAACACCGAGGGCGAGGCGCCGAGCAGGCTGAGGATGTACAGCACCGCGCTGAAATAGACCACGAAACTGGTGATCCGGCGCGCACCCATCACCATTTCCGGTGGCAGCGTGTAGTGGTCGGCGAAGCGGCGGATCAGGCGCCGGGCCAGGACCCGCAGCAGCCAGGCGGCGAGCAGGGTGACCAGGATCTGCAGGGCGATCCCGATGTCATGCAGCCAGGGGTGGGTCCAGGCGGGCAGGTGGTCCTTCAGCGACAACATCATGGGGCGACAACGTGTGACGGAAACGGGGCTTGATGTTACCCGGCGCGTGTCGGCGTTTCGACCGCCTGTGTCCAGGCAAGGCAGACAAGGTCCTGTTTGTGCTGCTGCAGGCAGGCGCGGCCGCTGTCGGTGCGCCAGTGCAGGGAAACGCCGAACGCCTGCAGCAGCATGCAGACCACGATCGCCAGCAGGGCGGCGCAGGAAGGACTGGACATGGGAGGCTCCTGGCCGGGCAGGCCTGCGGGGGACCTGGGATGGATGCAGCCAGCCGCGAAAAGGTTGCAAGCGGAAAGCGCCTCGGCAGATCTAAACCTTTTTCCGGCAGGCTGCATCCAACGGATATGCTCGACACCACCATGCCCGCGCCGCCTGCCGCCAACGACGTCGTCGACGAAACCGCTTTGGTGCGTGCGGCGGCGGCCGGCGATACCGCTGCCTACGAACTGCTGTATCGGCGGCACTCGCCGCGGGTGTTTGCCACCTTGTGGCGGCTGTGCGGCGGCCAGCAGGCACGTGCCGAGGATGCACTGCAGGAGGCGTTCCTGCAGGCATGGAAGGCACTGCCCGGCTTTCGTTTCGAGAGCAGCGTGTCGACCTGGCTGCATCGGTTGGGGGTCAACGCCGCGTTGATGGAACTGCGCGGCCGCGCCGCCGGGCATGACCACGACAGCCTGGACGACGTGGACGGTGGGTTGCCGGAGATGGCGGTGCATGACGGCTGCGCCGGCACCGAACGCGATCTGGAACGCGCATTGGCGACCCTGCCACCGCGCGCACGTGCGGTGCTGGTGCTGCACGATATCGAAGGCTGGAAACACCATGAAATCGCCGGCCAGCTGCAGATGGCGGTCGGTAGTTCCAAAGCACAGCTGCATCGCGCGCGTGGCCTGCTGCGCGCGCGGCTGGGAGACATGACATGAGTACACACGACCACGATTCCGACCACGACCTGCTGGCCCGGCTGCGCGCGCTGCCGAGCGAACGCAGCGTACCCACCGATGGCTGGGAACGCCTGTCGGCGCGGTTGCCACCCCGCGAGCCGGTTGCCGCGCAGGTGCCGACGGACCACGTGGTGGCCTTGCCACTGCGCAGCCGTCGACGCTGGTGGTTGCCGGTTGGCGCGGCGCTGGCGGCCAGCCTCGCGCTCTACGCGGTGGCGCCATGGCGGCATGCGCAGCTGGACGCGCCGGCACCGTCCGCCCTGCAACTGCAGGCCGCGGCGATGACCGAGCAGTACCAGCAGGCCGTGGCTTCGCTGCCTGATGGGCGGGCGCCGGAATGGCAGCCCGCCCTGCACGAACTGGATGAAAGTGCGGCACAGATCCGTGCCGCGCTGGCGCAGGACCCGCGTGCACCGCACCTGCTTGGCCAGCTCAGGCGCACTTACGCGCTGCGGCTGGAACTGACCCGGCAGGCGGCCTATGCCGCCGAATCCGGCTTGACGACCTGAGGAGACCCCCCGATGCGAACCCTTTTCCCCTTCTGCGCGGCCCTGCTGCTGGTGCCCACCATGGCGCTGGCCGACACCCGCATCGACGAACGCCACACGCTGGCTGCGGGCGGTCGTATCGAATTGAGCAATGTGGCCGGCAAGGTGAGCGTGCGTGGCTGGGACCGCAACGACGTGCAGCTTACCGGCACGCTCAGCGACGGCCTGCAGCTGCGCCAGGAAAAGAGCGCCAACCGTGTGCGTTGGGAAATCGAGTATCCGCGACGCGGCAACAGTGGCGGCGCCACCCTGACCCTCAACGTGCCGCGCTCGGTGGAACTGCTGCTGAGCACGGTCAGTGCCAGCCAGGACATCAGCGGCATTGACGTGCGCCGACTGCAGGCCGATACGGTCAGTGGCAGCCTGAGTGCGTCCGGTCGCAGTGGCGACAGCAAGCTCAATACGGTCAGTGGCAGTGTCAATGCGCGACTGCAGACGCCGAAGCTGGACGTGAACACGGTCAGTGGCCGCATCGAAGCCGGCGGCGGCGTGTCGGGCGATATCGGTGCGCAGACGGTGTCCGGCCGGGTCGAGGTCGACGCCGGTCGCGTGCAGCGGCTTGCGGTGGAAACCGTGTCGGGCAGCATCGACCTGTCGGCGGCCGGGCTGGCACCGGGCGGGCGCATCAACGTGGAGTCGGTCAGTGCATCGGTCAGCCTGCGGCTGCCGCGCACGGTGTCGGCGCAGCTGTCGGTGAACAGCTTCAGCGGGTCGATCAACAGCGACGCCGGCAAGGTCGAGCGGCCGCGCTATGGACCGGGCAGCAGCCTGGATGCCCGCCTGGGCAGCGGCGACGGCGATATCCGCGTGCAGTCGCACTCGGGCAGTGTGCAGGTACGCCTGGACCGCTGAGCGCGGCCCGGCAGGCCGCGGCGGCAGCGCCGCCGCGGTCGGGGGTGGGTCAGCTGGCTTTCTTCAGCGCCCAGGTGGTACCGAGAACTTCAATCTTGCCACCGCTCTTGCGGAACGCGGCCAGGTCGGAGGCGATCGAGTCGCTGTTGACCACGGTGCTGGCGGATGCGCCCTTGCGTTCGCTGCGGATGCTGTTGCTGGCCTTCGCGGGGGTCTTTGCCTTGCGGGGCATGGTTGCTCCTGTCAGGTGGAAGGGGAGGAAAGCGCGCAGGACTCAGCCTGGCGCAGGTAGTCCTGCCGCTCGCGGCGGCAGTCGTCGCCGCCCATCGAGAACTGGCGGCAGATCGCCGGGCGCTGCGAATAGATCGTGCAGCGCAGGTGATACGGATCGATCGCCGCGCACCAGCCTTCCTCGTTGCGCGCCATCACGGCACGGCCGTGTGCGTCGCGCGACAGGAACTGGCCGGGCACGTGGTCGCCGGGCTGCAGCAGCACCGGCAACCGGCAACAGACCGCGTCACAACGGCGGCAGTCGATGGGTGCTGGTTCAGCGTCAGGTTGTACGGCCACAGGGGCCTGGCGGGTGCCCAAAGCGGGTCTCGATGGCGGCTCGGGTAGTACGCAGACCATGATCGAGCCAGAGGGCATGGTCGCCAGACCCGCTGGGCGGGGCAGGCTGCACCATGGGTACACACACCGGCGAGGCCAGCGGAAGGTGCAGCGGTTTTCTAGCCGGCCAAGGGTAGCGCAGACCGCGTAACGTTTTGTTAATCCCGGCTGGCTGCCGCCAGCGCGAGGCCTTGGACGACTCCCAGCGAGGGCTCGCCGTGGACCATGCGGGCGCCCGGGAAGGCCTCGGCAGCGGCCTGCCGCAGGTAGCCGGCGCGGGACATGCCGCCGGTCAGGAACACCGCGTCCGGGTCGCCGCCGATGTCATTGCGGACCTGCGCAAGCAGTTCGCGGATCTGGGTCAGGTAGCCATGGGCGGCGGCGGCCAGACCGTCGGCGCTGTTGTCCACGTGCAGGTCGCGGGCGATGTAGTCCAGTGTGCTGCGATGCTCGCTGGCGCCGCTGAGGGCGATCTTGGCGCGCTCGACATCGCGGTACAGGCGGGCAGTGTTGCCGGTGTCCTGCAGTGCCTGCAGGCGCGGGCCCCACGGCGCATCCACGTTGTCGTAGTTGTGCTGGCGGAACTCGCGCTGGCGGGTCATGTCCTGCACGGTGGCCGCTTCCACGTAGTGGTGGGTGGGTACGCGGGTGATGCCACGGCCGAACAGCGGCATGTAACCGGACAGGCTCAGGGCCAGGTCGATATCGGTACCGCCGCGGGCGATACCCCAGGCACGGTGGATGCGTGGCGCTTCGCTGCCACCCACTTCGGCGTGTGCGATGTCGGTGGTGCCGCCACCGATATCGACAATCACCGCCTGGTGCCGATCGCTGCTTTCAGCGTGGTAATGCATCGCGGCGGCAGCGGGTTCTTCAAGGAAGTCGATCTGGTCGAAGCCGGCCTGGCTGGCCGCTTCGCGCAGGATGTCCAGGGCCTGGTCGTTGCCGGCCTCACCGATCGAGCTGCGGAACTGCACCGGGCGGCCGAGCAGGGCGCTGCGCAGCGGCTGGCCGAGCTGGGCACTGGCAGTCAAGCGGATGTGTTCAAGGATGTGCGCGGCGATGCCGGTGATGGTCTGCCGTGCGCGCGGGTGCAGGTTGTAGCCGAGCATGGACTTCGGGCTCTGCACGAGGTTGCCCTCGTGCTCCTCGAAATACGCTTCCAGCGCATCGTCGCCATAGACCGCGTTCTGCAGCAGGTCGCTGGCACTGCGTTCCTTTCCAGCGCGAGCTTCCATCCACTCCCGGCGCAGGGCGCGCAAGGCCTCGCGGCGCAGGGCCTGTGGCGTGCGTTCCTGGCCGGCGGCGCGGGCGGCACGGGCGGCGCTGTCGATCAGCTGCTGCAGTTCGTGTTCCTGCCCGGCGTCGAGCTGGAAATCGTCCGGGTCGGGCACCACGCCGGGGAAGTAGACACTGGTACGGAACTGTTCGGCCTCGCCGAAGCGGATCGGCAGCAGCGTCCCATCACGCACGATGGCGGCGGCGGAGTTGCTGGTACCGAAGTCGATGCCGAGGCGCATGGGGAGGTCCGGGGACGATCAGGGGCCGCGCACTCTGCTGGAGTTTGCCGCGCGCTGCAAGTTCCGGTGCCTGCCTTGTGCGGGGGCGGGCGGGGGCCCAGCCGGGACGCCGCCGGAAAATGAACGAAAAGGCCGGGCGGTTACAATGGCGGCTGTTGATTCATTTTGAGGTACTTGCGATGTCTTCTGTTCCCGCCTGCCCGCAGTGCACCCTGGAAAACACCTATGCCGATGGCGCGCTGTGGATCTGCGCCGACTGCGGCTTCGAGTGGACGGCCGAAGAAGGTGCTGGCTCGACCCTGGTCGTGCGTGACAGCAACGGCAATACCCTGCAGACCGGCGACACCGTCACCGTGATCAAGGACCTGAAGGTCAAGGGCTCCTCGATCCCGCTCAAGCAGGGCACCGTCATCCGCAACATCCGCCTGGTTGAAGACGATGCCGAACACATCGAAGGCAACTCGGACAAGATCAAGGGGCTGGTGCTGAAGACCTGCTTCCTCAAGAAGGCCTGATCGCGCCTCAGCGCTTGGCCTGCTGCGCCCGCCAGCGGGCCAGGCTGTCCAGCTTGGCCTGGTAGCGGGCCTGCTGGGTTGAACCGCCCAGTTCCTGCGCCCGCAGCAGTTCGCGGTCTGCACGCTGCAGCCGGCCGGTCAGGAAATACACCCGCGCCAGGCCGAAGTGGAACTGGTGCGCGGTGTCGTACAGGCGCACCGCGCGCCGGTAATAGGTGATCGCTTTGTCCAGGTCGCCAGCGCGTTCGGCCTGGGCACCCTGCATGTACTGTGCGAACGGATCCTCGCGTTGCACCGACTGCAGCTTCTTCTGCATGGCCTGCGCCTGCGCCGTCATGCCGAGCTTGCGATAGAGCGCACTGGCGTTGTTCAGCGCCGCGCTCTGGCGTCCGTCCAGGCGCAGGGCGGTGTCCAGCGCCGTGCGAGCTCCCTGGTCATCGCCCAGGCGGTTGTCGAGCACGCCGATGTTGTTCCACGTCGCGGCGAATGTGGGGTCCTGCGCCAGCGCCGCATCGAAGAAGGCACGCGCGCCGCTCAGGTCGCCATCGGCCAGATGTTCCGCGCCGCGGTTGTTGTAGTAGTGCGCCAATGCCCGCTCACGGCCGATGGGCTGCGGCCCATGGCGGTCGTACAGCACGTTGCGGTCCAGGTCGACGGTGCCGTAGCGGCCACCGACATCCACGCCGGCGTTGACGTGCCCGACGTTGTAGACCACGCCCTGGTCCTGGTCCTGGTACCACGACACCACCTGGCCGACTTCCTGCACCCGTGCCTGGATGCCGGCCTCACGGGCGAGCGTGACGAACAGCAGGGTGAAGGAGAGGCAGTTGGCGCGCTGGTGCTGCCAGATCTCGCTGACGGTGTAGGTCGCATCGGCGTCGTACTGCAGGTCCAGGCCGTGCTGGCTGAAGATCATTTCCACCAGCGCCTGCAGGCGCTGGTCACGCGAGTAGCTGCGGCTGATCACCTGCTTCTGCAGCATCTCGCGCATTGCCGGCGGGATCGCGAACACCTGTTCGGGCGTCGGCACGCTGGCGGCGGTGACCTTTACGGTGGAGATGGTGGGGATGGCGGGCGCGGGGGGCGGCGCGTCCTGCGCAGACAGGGCTGGCGCGCCGAGCGCAGCCAGGGACAGGAGAAAGCATCGAGCGGCAAGACGGCGCATGACGGTTTCCGGCAGCGGCGGGCGCTCCCGCCTGCGGCCAGTGTAGACCTGCATGTGGCGGTCCGCATCCACCCACGGTCGGCACGCCGCTCATCCACAGCCGGTGTGGACCAGCACGCGACAAACCTGTGGACAACTGCTGCCGGACCTTGCCTGGCGCGGCGTGTGAAGTGCTGGTGAAAAAACAGCCAGCTTGCCCGGCGTTGCCAAGGGCGGGATCATCCACGCATGGACTTCGCCCCGCTGACTCTCGCTCCCGCGCATTGGCAGGCATTGCAGGATGCCTATGCGACGCCGCCGCGCGCCTACCACCACTTCGGCCATGTACGCGCGGTGCTGCAGCATTGCCAAGCGGTGGCCGAGGGGCCCGGCTGGCAGCAGCCGGCCGAGGTCTATCTGGCGGCGCTGTACCACGATGCGATCTATCAGGCCGGCCGCAAGGACAACGAGGCAAAGTCGGCCGCGCTGGCGCTGCGGGCCATCGCGGACTCACCGGAGCTGGCATCGGTGGACGCCGGCCGGGTCGAGCAGTTGATCCTGCTTACCGCCCGCCATGGCGAGCTGGGCCCGGCCGATGTCGATGCCGAAGCCGCGTTGTTCCTCGATTGCGACATGGCGATCCTGGCAGCGCCGGAAGCGGTGTTCTCCGCCTACGACCGTGGCGTGGCCGAAGAGTACAAGGGCGTGGTGCCGGGCTTCCTGTACCGCGCCGGACGCCGCCGCTTCCTGCAGGGGCTGCTGCGCGCGCCGCGGATCTTCCTCAGCGACTTTTTCGACCAGCGACTTGATGCTGCCGCGCGGGCCAACCTGCGCCGTCAACTGGGCGCCTGAGCGCGCCGCTACACTATCCACCTGCAATCGCGTGGTGCTGTTTCCAGCCGTGACCGTCTCCGATACCCCTGCCGATCCCCGTCCGCTGCCGCCGGAAGAACCCGGCCCCAACGAATGTTGCGGCAGTGGCTGTCCGCTGTGCGTGCTCGACCTGTACAGCGAGGAGCTGCAGCGTTACCGCAAGGCGCTGGCTGAGTGGAAGGCACGGCACCCGGACGCCGACCCATGAGCCGTGCGCGTCCAGCCGCGATACTGGCGCTGGTGGCACTGCTGTTGTTCGTGGCGACCGCGTTGTGGACGCAGTTCGCGCGCGCGGATCTGGATTGGGTGAAGGCCACCCTGAGCCTGTATCTACATGGGCCGTGGGGCTTGGCGCTGCGCACGGCCTACTGCCTGCTGGCACTGGCCATCGCCGTGCTGGGCATCGCGTTGTACCGGTACAGCGTGGGGCCACGGCGCAGCGCAGCGGCACCGTTGCTGTTCTGCGTGGCTGCCGGCGGCCTGGCCACCGTTGCCATCGGTGACAGCTGGCTGCCCGAGGCAACACCGTTGCTGGCACCGCTGATCCACGGGCTGGCCGCCAATACCGCGTTTCTGTGTGCCAGCGTGGGCATGCTGCTGCAGGCCTGGTACCTGCGCCGCGAGCCTGGCTGGCAAGGCAATGCGGCGCTGCTGTGGGGCTGGGCATGGCTGGCCTTCGTGCTGCTGTGGATGCACGTGCTCTGGCGCGGGGGACCACCGCGTGGGCTGGGGCAGAAACTGGTGATCGCGGTGATCGTCGGCTGGCTGCTGTGGCTGGCGCTGGCGCTGTATCGCCGCGGGCGTGCCACCGGCATCCGCTGAATCGACCACCCGCTGCGTTGCAGGTCGCCTGTACCGGTACGTGCCGTGCACGCAGTGGCGGCGTATCGTGTGCGCATTCCAACGGGATGCGAAACGATGCGTGCAGGGCTGGGCAGGGCGATGGGACTGGTGTTGACGCTGGCGGCATTGCCAGCGATGGCGGCAGTGCAGCAGGTCAGCCACGGACGCTTCGATCAGGTGCCGGTGCATGTGCCGGCCGGGGCGCCACAACGGGTGGTGATCTGGTTCCATGATGGCGCCGATGCCGGCCATACGCCGATCGAAGCGCTGCGTGCCGATGGTGCGCTGGTCGCCTCGGTGGACGTGGCCCACCTGCGCGCCGTGCTCAAGCGCGAAGGCAACAGCAGCTGCGCGTTCGGGGCGGGCGATGTCGAGAATTTCTCGCGTTGGGTGCAGGCATTCCTGCATCTGCCGGGGTATCACCTGCCGTTGGTGGGCGGCAGCGGCGAAGGCGCCGAGCTGGCCTATGCGCTGGCAGCGCAGGCCGACACCCAGGTCTTTGCCGGCCTGTTGACCTCGGGTTTCTGCCCGGCCCACACGCACGAGCGCATGGTCTGCGGCGATGGCGTGAAGCACGACCGCCTGCAGCCCAGTGAACTGAATTTCCCGTGGTTGAACGCGGCCGGTGCGCCGGGGTGTTCAACCAACAGCGCCGGCCCGTTCGTGCAGCAGGTTGCGATGGCCCGCGAATTCAAGCGCACCGTTGCCGGCGATGCGACACCGGGGCTGGTGGCAGCCGCCCGGGTGATCGGCGCGCAGGCCGGGGTTGCGCTGGCACCGCCGCCGGATGCCCTGAAGGGGCTGCCGGTAGTGGAAGTGCCGGCGCAGGGCGGCGGTGACACACTGGCGGTGTTCGTTTCCGGCGATGGCGGCTGGGCCGGCCTGGACAAGGACGTAGCCGGCGCTCTGGCCGAACATGGCGTGGCGGTGGTCGGCCTCGATTCGCTGCGTTACTTCTGGAGCGAACGCACGCCGCAGGGATTCGCTGTCGATCTGCAGAAGATCATCGGTCACTACCGCCAGCAATGGCAGCGCGACAAGGTGATGTTGATCGGTTTCTCGCAGGGCGCCGATGTGCTGCCGGCCACCATCAACCAGCTGGATGCAGGCACCCGCGCTGGTCTCGAGCGCATCGTGCTGCTGTCGGTGGGCAAGAACGCCGACTTTGAATTCCATGTCAGCAACTGGCTGGGCGGTGGTGGTGGCGGCCTGCCGATCGCGCCGGAAGTGGCCAAGCTGCCGGCGGACAGGACTCTGTGCGTGTACGGCGACAAGGACGAGGACGCGCTGTGCCCCGATCTGCCGGGCAACGATGGCGTGCACAAGGTCAAGCTGCCGGGTGACCATCACTTCGGCGGTGACTACGATCGCTTGGCCGAGGTGATCCTCAAGGGCGGCGCGTAAGCCGCTGGTAGACGCCGACCTTGGTCGGCGCTGCGGCTTGGACCATCACGGAAGGGAGCGTGTCGACCAAGGTCGACACCTACCGGGCGGCAGGTAGCGCCGGGCCATGCCCGGCGGATCGTGACCTCAATTCCGCCGCGGGTCCAGCGAGATCAGGCGCGTGGCATCCAGCAGCGCGGCCGGCAGGTGCATGCCGCCGGGCGCGGCCAGGTAGCGCGGTCGCCACTGCGGATCGAACTTCGACTTGAACCGGCGCAGGCCGCTGAAGCCATAGAAGCGTTCGCCATGCCGTGCGAGCAGGCCGGCCAGGCGGTTCCAGCGACCGGCCAGGCGGTGCTGGGCCAGGCCGGACAGTGGCGCCATGCCCAGCGAGAACCGTGCATACCCCTGCGCGCGCCCCCACAGGAACAGCTCGATGAACAGGAAATCCATCGTGCCCTTCGGCGCGTCGCTGACGTGGCGCATCAGATCCACTGACAGTTCGGCGCCCGCCGGTGCCTGCCACAGGTTTGCAAAGGCCACGATGCGGCCTTCGGCTTCGACCAGGGCGATCGGGAAACGCACCAGATAGTCCGGGTCGTAGCTGCCCAGCGAGAAGCCCTTTTCGTCGCCGGACTTGTCGTCGAGCCACGCGTTGGAAATGGCATGCAGGCGTGGCAGCAGGGCAGGGATCTCTTCCGCGGGTGCAACGCGGAAGGACAGCCCACCGCGCTTGCCGCGGTTCCAGGCTTGCCGCAGGTCGGCACGCTCACGGCCTTCCAGGCCGAAGTCGTGCAGCGGCACCATGGCCTCCTCACCCAGCTTGACCAGGCCCAGCCCGAGATCGAGATAGGTCTGCCAATACGCTTCACCCACCTGGTAGAACACCGGGCGCAGGCCGAGCCGGTCGGCTTCCTCGCGGAAGCGCCAGATCAATGCACGCGCCACCTCGGGTGGCCCGACCGGATCGCCCATCGCGATCAGCGAGCCGCCGTAGCGCTGCATCATCACAAAGCCCTTGTGTTCCGCATCGCGCAGCACCGCCTTGTCGGCGGTCAGCACCAGGCAGGCCTGGGTGTCGGTAGCGCCGGCCAGCACCGGTGCCAGCGCCTGCAGGGTTGCATCGTCGGCAGGCGGCAGCGGGCTGCGCGTGCTGTGCAGCAACCGCGCCAGCCCGAACATCACCAGTGCCATCGCCACCAGCAGCAGCGCACGCAGCGCGCGCGGTGCATTGCCGGACACCGCGAACTGCCACCACAGCTCGTTCTGGTATTCGACATGGCTGTAAGTGAAGAACAGCAGCCAGGTCACCGCCACCAGCACCAGGCCGAGGTTGCGCAGCCATGGCCACGACCAGGCTTCGTCCAGCAGCGCGCCCTGGCGATAGAACTCGCGTCGCGCCGCCCACAGCGCCATCGCCACCAGCAGCGCCGACAACGCGATCAGCGGTTGGCCACCGCGCAGCCAGATCGGCAGCGGCGCGATCACGCAGATCGCCATCGCCAGCATCCAGGCCGCGTGGCTGCGGCGGGCCAGGCCCTGGCCGATCAGCAGCAGGGCGACACCGCCGAGGCTGCCGATCAGGTGCGAGGTTTCCAGGATCGGCAGTGAGGCATTGATGAGGTGCCGCCGTGGCGTGGGCAGGGTACCGTCGATGACCAGCGCGGCGCCGACACTGAAGGCGGCCAGCGCGATGATCTGCGGCAACCACGGGCGCAACGCGTACCAGCCGGCGCGGGTTGCGCCTGCGCTGGCCTGCAGCGGTTGCCGCAGCGCCGGCGCCAGTGCCAGCACGGTGGCCAGCAGCAGCGGCAGCACGTAGTAGCTGACGCGGTAGATCAATGCCGCCGCCAGCACCGCAGCGGGCGCCACCTGCGGCAGCAGCTTCAGCAGGCTCCACTCGAACACACCCAGACCGGCCGGCACGGTGGAGACCAGGCCGGCCAGCACGGCCACCAGATACAGGCCGACGAAACCGGGCAGGCCGGTCGGCGTGGAATCCGGCAGCAGCACGTAGAACGCGGCACTGGCCAGCACCAGCTCGACCACGCTGAGCACGGTGACACCCAGCATGGTGCGCCGGTCGGGCAGCCACAGGCCATGGCCGAAGATGCGGAACTGGCGACCGTCGCGGCCGACCAGGATGAAGGTGGCGGCAAAGGCGATCAGTGCGACGATGCCGACCACGCGCACCGCCGCGGGATCCAGCGGTAGCGCAAGCGCGGCAGCGGCCGGCTCCATGCACAGCGCCACACCGATCAGCAGCCACGCGCCGAAGATGAAGCCCAGCGTGCTCATCAGCACCACCTGGCCGATCTGCGCCAGATCCAGGCCGGCACTGCGGTAGCCACGCAGGCGCACGGCACCACCGGTGAGTGCGGCAAAGCCCACGGTCTGGCCCAGGGTATGGGCCAGGAAGGCGGTGATGCCGATCCGCGCCGGGTGCACGCGGATGCCGCTGCGGCGCAGGCCGATCGCATCGAAGCCGATCAGGCACGCATAGCTGGCCAGGCCGAGCAGCACGGTCAGTGCGATCTGGGCACCGCTGAGCTGACGGAAGGCCTGGCGGATCGCGCGATAGCCGTGCTCATCGAATTCACCGGCCAGCCCGTGCAGGGCAAGCGCCAGGATCAACAATGGAACGACGATGGTGACGACCCGCTTCCAGGTCGGGGCAGAGGCGGCAGGGATGGAATCGGTAGGGGCGGTCATCGGCGCAAGGGTGCGGCAGCAAGGGCGAGGGCGGTGTCAACGCAGGGCGTCGCGCATCGTGCGCCTGCCAGCGCGGTTTGACCAGCGGTGCGGCTGTGCCGCCGCTGGCGGTATTCAGTGGCCGCACAGGGCACACACTTCCAACGCCGGCTGGGTGAGAATGCAGTTCAGACCACCCGCAGGAGCCACGCCCATGATGGAGCGTTACGACGTCGGACCGCGCATGTCCGAGATGACCGTGTACAACAAGGTCGCCTACCTTTCCGGCCAGATTCCGGAAGACACCAGCCAGGACATCACCGGGCAGACCCGTCAGGTGCTGGCCGAGATCGACAAGCTGCTGGCGCTGGTCGCCAGTGACCGCCAGCACGTGCTGCGTGCGGAGATCTTCCTGGCCGACATGGCTGACTTCGAAGGCATGAACAAGGCGTGGGACGAGTGGGTGGTGGAGGGCGCGACCCCGGCCCGCGCCACCGTCGAAGCCAAGCTCGCGCATGCCGAATGGAAGGTCGAGATCATCGTTACGGCGGCCGTGCCGTAATCACCGGACAGGGGTCAGATCCCTTTTCCGGAGGAAAAGGGATCTGACCCCGTTACAGTTTCACCAGCTCGATGCAATCCACCGGACACGGCGGAATACACAACTCGCAGCCGGTGCACAGATCGGCGATCACCGTGTGCATGTACTTGGCGCCGCCGACGATCGCATCCACCGGACACGCCTGTATGCACTTCGTGCAGCCGATGCAGTCCGCCTCCACGATCAACGCCACCTGCGGCGCCTTGTGCTCGCCACGGCTGCGATCAAACGGCAGCGCCGGCACACCCAGCACCTGCGCCAACGCCCGCGCCCCGGCATCGCCGCCCGGCGGACAACGATCCACGCCCACCTCGCCGCGCGCCATCGCCTGCGCGTACGGGCGGCAGCCGTCGTAGCCGCATTGCCCACATTGGGTCTGCGGCAGCAAGCGGTCCAGGCGTTCGGTCAGGGGCGGAATCAGGCTCATGCGTGGCGAAGGCTGCGCGTGTGGTTACTTCAGGGGTTTGCCGCGGTACCAGCGCTCGTGCGCCAGGGCCAGCATCGGACGATCCTCGGCGCTGTCACCGTAGGCATGGATGCGTGTGTAGCGTGACAGATCGAACTGGCGACGGATGTGCTCGACTTTGCGCGGGCCACAATCGCCGCCGGCGTAGCGGCCGGTCAGGCGTCCGCTTTCGCTTTCCAGTCGATTGCAGATCAGCTGCAGGCCCAGTTGTTCGCACCACGGCCGCAGGTACAGATCCAGTGAACCGGATACCACCACCACGGTGTGCTGCTGCGCCTTGTGCCAGCGGATCTGCTCCAGCATTTCCGGACGCACGACATCGGGCAGGAACTCGCGGGAAAAGCCCGCCGCCAGCGTCTCGATGTCATCGGCGTGGCGCTCGCTGAAGGTCAACCGGGTCACCCGTGCACGGATGCGCTCGGCAGAGATCAGCTTCAGCTTGTACGCCAGCAGCCAGGGGCCGACTTTCCACCAGGCCTGTGCCAGCTGTTCGGCGGTGGCGACCCGGCGCAGGAAGCGGCCGTAGGTGTCGCAGGTGGTAACGGTGTGGTCGAAGTCGAACAGCGCCAGTTCCAACGCAGCATCTCCCATCACGGTACCTCCCTTCGCGGTGCTCAAGGCTGGGCACGGCCGGGGCCGCGCCCGTGTTGCATCAACGCACCGGCATGCCCGGCTGCGCGCCGCTGTCGGCGTCCAGCAGCGCCAGCGCGCCGCCATCGAAACCGGCCGACAGGATCATGCCTTCGCTCAGGCCGAAGCGCATCTTGCGCGGGGCCAGGTTGGCGATGAACACCACGCTGCGGCCGACCAGTGCTTCCGGCTCGCCGTAGCTGGCGCGGATGCCGGAGAAGATCTGGCGCTTGCCGAGTTCGCCCGCATCCAGTTCGAAACGCAGCAGCTTGTCCGAACCTTCCACGA
This sequence comes from Stenotrophomonas sp. 82F1, assembly GCF_056861525.1. NCBI lineage: Bacteria > Pseudomonadati > Pseudomonadota > Gammaproteobacteria > Lysobacterales > Lysobacteraceae > Stenotrophomonas > Stenotrophomonas sp. 82F1. The sequence goes on along the minus strand of NZ_JBSPUD010000020.1, from coordinate 42,185 downwards.
ACTCGCACACCAGCACCTTGCCGATGCGCAGGTCGAGCTTGGCGAAGTCGTCGATGCCGATGTAGGCCGGCGCGTCAGCGCTGTTTGCTTCGTCCTTGACCACTACCGGTGCGGCAGGCTTTGCGGCTTCCACCTTCGCTGCGGGGGCTGCAGCGGCAGCGGTCAGGGTGTCCTTGGAGGCGTCGATCATGGCGTCAATCTTCTTCGGGTCGATACGGGTGAACAGCGGGGTGTAGTCGGTGATGCGGTGGCCCAGCAGCGGCTGCGCCAGCTCGGTCCAGTCATTGACCGGCGCAGCCAGGAAGGCCTCGGCCTGCGCGGCGGTGGCCGGCAGCACCGGTTTCAGGGCGGTGACCAGCACACGGAACAGGTTCAGGCCCTGGCTGCAGACAGCCTGCAGCTGCGCGTCGGCGCCTTCCTGCTTGGCGATCACCCACGGCTTGACGTCATCGATGTAGCGGTTGGCTTCGTCGGCCAGGGTCATGGTCAGGCGGATCGCCGCGGCCGGGTCATTGCGCTCGTACGCCTCGCGGATCGGCGCCAGGCCATCGACGAAGCGCTGGTACTGCGCCGCGTCGGGCAGCTGCGCGGCCAGCTGGCCATCGAAGCGCTTGCTGATGAAACCGGCGCAGCGGCTGGCGAGGTTGACGAACTTGCCGACCAGATCGGCGTTGACGCGGGCGATGAAGTCGCCCAGGTTCAGGTCGAGGTCGTCGACGCCGCCACCGGACTTGGCGGCGAAGTAGTAGCGCAGCGCTTCCGGTTCCAGGCCGGCATCCAGGAACGTACGCGCCATCACGAAGGTGCCGCGCGACTTGCTCATCTTCGCGCCATCGACGGTCAGGTAGCCGTTGACGTGCAGGCGGGTCGGCGCGCGGTGGCCGGTGCCGTGCAGCACCGCCGGCCAGAACAGGCCGTGGAAATTGACGATGTCCTTGCCGAGGAAATGATGCAGCTCGGTGCTGGTGCCTGCGCGCAGGTGCGCTTCGAAATCCTCGCCGATCCTGCTGCACAACGTCTGGAAGCTCGACAGGTAGCCGATCGGCGCGTCCAGCCAGACGTAGAAGTACTTGCCCGGCTGGCCGGGAATCTCGAAACCGAAATACGGCGCATCGCGCGAGATGTCCCACGCACGCAGGCCACCTTCGGCATTGAGCCATTCACCGAGCTTGGCCTTCACGCCGGGCAGGGCGACATCGCCGGCCAGCCAGTCGCGCAGGAAGCCGTCGAAGTGGCCGACCTCGAAGAAGAAGTGCTCCGAATCGCGCATTTCCGGGGTTGCACCGGAGATCACCGAGCGCGGTTCCTTCAGGTCGGTCGGCGCATAGGTGGCGCCGCAGACTTCGCAGTTGTCGCCGTACTGATCGGCGCTGCCGCAGTTCGGGCAGATGCCCTTGACGTAGCGGTCGGGCAGGAACATGCCCTTGGCCGGGTCGTAGAACTGCGCCACCGAGCGACGGCTGATGTGGCCGGCCGCTTCCAGCTTCAGGTAGAACGCCTCGGTCAGCGCCTTGTTGGCGGCCGAATTGGTCGAGTCGTAGTGGTCGAAGGCGACGCCAAAGGCGGCGAAATCGCGTTCGTGACTGGCCTGGATGTTGGCGATGAAGGTTTCCGGGGTGACCCCGGCCTTCTCCGCAGCCAGCATGATGGGCGTGCCGTGGGTGTCGTCGGCGCACACGAACCAGGCCTTGCCGCCGCTCATTCGACGCGCACGCACCCAGATGTCAGCCTGGATGTAGCCGACCAGGTGGCCCAGGTGCAGCGGGCCGTTGGCGTAGGGCAGGGCGGTGGTGACGAGCGCGGTACGGGTCATGGTCACGGGGTGCAGCCAGGGGGAACCGGGGATTATCGCATGCCCGCAACGAGGTGACCCGGCCTGGGCCGGGTCACGGGAACAAGGCGGGGACCTGGGCGCTTATTCGCGCTGCCAGGTCTGCGCGCGACAGATGAAGGCGATGCAGCCGGACACGTCCAGCTTGGTGCCGCCGGGCTGCAGTTCCATCTTCGATCGGTAGGTCTTGCCGTTGGCCGGGTCGAGGATGGTGCCGCCGGACCACTTGTTGGCGCCGTCGGCCTTCAGATTCCAGAGGATGGTCATGCCCTTCACCGGCTTGTTCTTGTTGGCGCCCTCACAACCATCGCAGACCGGGTTCGGGCCCTTGTCCGAATGCAGGATCTCGACCACGCGGCCGGTCAGCGTGCCGTTGGCGGCCTGGCTGATCTCGACGATCGACTTCACCTTGCCGGTCTTGTCGTCGATGGTCTTCCAGCGGCCGGCGGCACTGTCGGCGGCCTGCGCGGAGAGCGCGGCCAGGCACAGCGGCAGCGCCAACAGCAGGGTCTTGAAGGTCTTGCGCATGGTCCCCTCCCAGGGTTCATTCCGGCACGATGCCGGTACGGGTCGACTGTATACCCATTCGGCGGGGTATGGGGAAGAGGGGCTCGGCCGGGCGGCGCCCGGCACCCGCAGAGGCAACGGCCGGAGCAACGGCCGGAGCAACGGCCGGAGCAACGGCCGGAGCAACGGCCGGAGCAACGGCAAAAGCTGGTGCTCCGTGGGATGGCAGGGTGGGTCCGGTTGCGGGGGGCGCTGCAAGTCCCCCTCCGGGGCCCAGCCCAGCCGCTGGCGGCTGTGCGTTCGGGCGCTTGCGAAGCAGTGCTTCGCAAGCAAAGCGCCCTCACCCCTGTAAGCTCGGTCGCGCCATCCATGGCGCTCACGCCCCCGCAACCGGGCCCACCCCGCCTTCGACAGAGTCCTGCGATCTGTCGGAATGGCATGGCCTGCTGTTGGTAGGTGTCGACCTTGGTCGACACACAGCATGGATGAACATCTGTCGGTGGATGAATCTCTGTCGATTGCGAGTAGATCCACGCCATGCGTGGATGAATCTCCTCGATTGAAAAACGCTCAACCGACTTCGTACAGCTCCAGCGGCAGGTCGTCGGGGTCAGCGAAGAAGGTGAAGCGGCGGCCGGTGTATTCGTCCACGCGGATCGGTTCGCAGGCGACGCCGTTGCTGGCCAGGCGTTCGATGAACGGTTCCAGCGCAGCCACCCGGAACGCGAGGTGGCGCAGGCCCTGGGCTTCGGGGCGGCTGGGCCGTGCGGGCGGCGAGGGGAAGGAGAACAGTTCCAGCTGGCCGCCATCGGGCAGGGCCAGGTCCAGCTTCCACGAGTCGCGTGCGGCGCGGTGGTTCTCGGCCAGTATGCGCAGGCCCAGCACGCGCACGTAGAAGTCTTTCGAACGCGCGTAGTCGCTGCAGATCAGTGCGGCATGGTGGATGCCCAGCAGGCCGGTGGTAGCGGTGGTCATTGCAGGGTGTCCAGCCAGCGCTGGGCGATCTTCAGCGCCAGCGGATAGGGTTCGGGGGCGTTGCGGTTGCTCAGCACGATCACGGTCAGGTGTTTGTCCGGGTAGCGCAGGATCACGTTCCGGAAGCCGATGCTCTCGCCGCTGTGCCAGTGCATGCGGCCGTTCAAGCGCCAGCCGAAACCGTAGTGCGGTACGTCCGCTTCGGTGGTGGCGGTGGCCGGGCTGAACATCGCTTTGCGCGATGCGGCTGACAGCAGGCGGTCGTCGTACAGGGCCGCATCCCAGCGCGCGAGGTCGTCCAGCGAAGCGTAGATGCCGCCGTCGCCGAGCACGGCGCTGGTCGTGCTCTGGTCGGTACGTTGCCAGCGGCCCTCAACCTCGCTGTAACCATAGGCACGCTGCGCCACCACGTCGACACCGTCCTGGTGGGCGACGGTGTGTGCCATGCCCAGCGGCCGGAAAATGCGCTGCTGCAGGAAGCTGGCAAAGTCGCTGCCGGCGGCGCGGCCGACGATCAGCGCCAGCAATGCGTAGCCGCTGTTGCTGTAGCGATACTGCGTACCGGGTGCGAAGGCGAGCCGATCTTCGCGGGCGAGCAGCGCCAGCACATCAGCGTCGTGTACCTGCCGGGTGTCGGCAGGGTCCATCAGATCTTCGTAGTCCAGCAGGCCACTGGTGTGCGACAGCAACTGGCGCAGGGTGATGGCGGCAGCGGCGGGCGGCAGTTCCGGCAGCCAGCGCCGCGCCGGCTGGTCCAGCGCAAGGCGGCCGTCCTCGACCAGCAACAGCACCGCCGCAGCGGTGAACTGCTTGCTGACCGAGGCCAGGCGGAAGTTGCTGGCCGGCGTCACCGGGCTGCCATCTTCGACCACGGCCAGCCCGTAGCCGCGGCGGAATACCGGCTGCCCATCGTGCAGCACCAGCACAGCCGCGCCCGGCACCTGGCCGTCATAGGCCTGCATCAGTCCATCGATGCCTGCATCCGGCGGCACCACCGGTGCCGCCGCCAGCGTGATCGACGGCAGCAGGGCGAGAACGGTGGCACACAGCAGGGCGGCAGGGCGCATGGCAGCTCCGTGATGGTCAGGGCGCCGGTGCAGGCGTTGCAGCGGCCGGCTGGGCCAGCCAGCGTTCGATCTTGTGGTCCAGCACATCCAGTGGCATCGAACCGTCCTTCAGCACTTCGGCGTGGAAGCGGCGCAGGTCGAACGCTGCCCCCTGGCGTGCCTTGGCCTTGTCGCGCAGCGCGATGATCGTGGTCAGGCCCGCCACGTTGGACAGTGCCTGGCCAGGCTGGGCCATGATCCGCTCCACTTCCGCATTGGCATCGTCAGCGCTCATGTCGACGGTCTTCTGCAGATAGGTCACGGCCTGCTGCTTGCTCCAGCCCTGCGCATGCACGCCGGTGTCGGCGACCACGCGCGCGGCACGCAACAGGCGCGAATACAGATAGCCGATGCGGTCGTACGGATCGGTGTACACGCCGAGGTCTTCGCCGAGGGTTTCCGCATACAGGCCCCAGCCTTCGACGAAGGCGAGGTCACCGCCGAGGCGGCGGAAGCGCGGCAGCTTGGTCAGTTCCTGCTGCAGGCCCAGCTGCACATGGTGGCCGGGAATGGCTTCGTGCAGGTACTGCACCGGCACGTTCCAGCGCTTGCGGCTGGGCAGGTCACGGGTGTTGACGAACAGCACGCCGGGTTGTCCCGGGGGTGACGGCTGGTAGGAGGCGGCGGCGGCGGTCATGGCGCGCTCCGGTTCCACTGCATGGATCTGCAGCGGCGCCTTCGGCAGGGTGTCCAGCGCCTGCGGCAGGCGTGCATCGACCTGCTGCTGCACCTGCCGGTAACGGTTGAGCAACGCGTTGGCATCGCTGTACTGGAACTGGCGGTCGTTGCGCATGCTGCGCAGCAGCTTGGCCTGCGAGCTGCGCAGCTTGCCATCGCGCATCACCGTGGTGATCTGTGCCTGCAGCTCCTGCACACGCTGCTCGCCCAGCGCATGCAGCTGCGCGGCGGTCTGCTGGCTGGCAGTGGTCTGCACGATCAGGTTGGCGTACCAGGCCTGGCCGTCGGGCAGGGCACCCAGGCCGCTGCTGCTGCGCGTGGCAGGCAGGTATTCGGTGGCGATGAAGCCACGCAGGGCGCGGTAGGCCGGCATGATGCGCAGTTCGATCATGCGCTTGTACTCGGCGCTGATGCGCGCCTTGTCTTCGGCGGAGATGGACTCCGGCATGGTCCGGATCGGCGACCAGAAGATGCTCTCTTCGGCGGTCGGCTTGATCACCGCGTCCAGCTGCGGCAGTACTTTTTCCATCAGGTCGCGCGGCTGCACCACGCCGGCCTTCATGCCCTGGCGCATGTTGGCGATGGCCTGGTCGAACAGATCGGGAATGCCCAGCGAGCGTCGCGACCAGGTGTCGTAGTCCTTGGCCGTGTTGAACGGCTGCGCGCCGGCACCGGCGCCGAGGATGGCCATGATGCTGCCGACGTTGTAGTACTGGCTGATCGGCATCATCCAGCTCGGATAGCGTTCGGCGGCCAGCGAGGCACGGGCATCACGCACGAAGATCTCGTAGCTGAGCAGGTCCTGCCCCTGCAGGCCATCGCTGCCGATCTTTTCGACCTTGCCCAGCCATTCGGTGGTGAAGTCGTGCGATTGTTGGCGCCAGGCGGCGGACAGGATGTTGGGCAACTGGTCGTTGTAGCGCGGCTCGCCCTGGAAGGTCGCCTGCAGCGGGTTCAACCGCATGGAGGCATCCCAGTATTCGTCGTACAAGCGCTCCAGCTGCACCTGCTTGGGCACTGCGCGGGCCGGCGCGACCGGACGCGGCGCGGCGCGGCGCGCCGAACTGCCACGGGCCGGTGGGGTGGCACGTGTGCCGGTGCGCGCCTTCGGCTTGGCCGCCTGGCGGGTCTGCGCGGCGGCGGGGCGGCTGCCCTTCTTCTTCGCTGCTTCGGCCGGCGGAACGGCGCTGAACAGGAACAACGCGGCGATGGCGGCGGCCAGGACGCGGGGGGAATACGGCATCAAGAAGCTTCCGTGGAACACAGACCGTGGAGCTTGCACGATCCGCGCGCGTACGGCCAGCGTGAGGGCGCAGTCAGCTTGCGCGCCGCTGGGGCTTCAGTCAGCCGCGGCCGCAGCGCGCAGGTCGGCGGCGCGCTGCTCGCCCAGATAGCGGGTGATTGCACGCCGCATCAGGTACAGCAACGGAATCAGGGCGATCGCGAAGCCCATCTTGTAGACGTAGTTGACGCTGCTCACCGCCAGGAACAGCGATGTCGGCCAGTGCTGCGGGCCGAGCACGAAGGCGATCCAGATCACCACGAAGCTGTCCACCAGCTGCGAGACCGCGGTGGAGCCCGTGGCACGCAGCCAGACATGGCGCTCGCCGGTGGCCTGGCGGATGCGATGGAACACCGCCACGTCGATCAACTGGCCGAACAGGAACGCCACCAACGAACCGGCGATGGTCCACATGCCCTGTCCGAACACCGCCGCGAACGCGGCCTGGTAATCGGGCACGCCATGGGCATCCATCGAGGTCACCCACCAGCTGGCCGGTGCCAGCGAGATCGCCGCGAAGGCGAACAGGAAACCGTAGGCGATCAGCACCACCGCCAGCCACGAGATGAAACGCACCCCTCGTTTGCCGAAGAATTCGTTGATGGTGTCGGTCATGATGAACACCACCGGCCACAGCAGGGTGCCGGCGGTGAAGCTCAACGAGCCGGTCTGGCCGAACAGGTTCCAGTTCAGCGGATCGATGCCGAGGGTGTCTTCCAGGGCGAAGATCTTCACCCCGATCAGTTCGGCCAGTACCGCGTTGCCACAGAAGAACGCGGCCAGCACGATGAACAGCAGGACCGCGCGGTCCTGCAGCGGCCGCGCGTGCGACGCCTCGCTCATTCGGAACGATCGCCAGCGCGGGTGAACGGAACGCTGGAGGGCGCCACTGCACCGCCGGAAATGATGAAGCTCATCGCCTGGTCCACCGTCCAGTCGGTCGGGGTGAGCAGCTCGACGGGCACGATCTCCAGATAGCCCGAGGTCGGGTTCGGCGTGGTCGGCACGTAGACGGCCGCCAGTTCGCGGTCGGTGCCCTGTTCCTTGATGACCCGGGTGACCAGGCCGACCGATTTCATGTCGCGATGCGGGAAGTCGATCAGCACCACGCGCTGGGTGCTGCCCGGCTCGGTCTGCAGCATGTCCAGCAGCTTCTTGGCGCTGTCATAGATGATGCTGGCCAGCGGAATGCGCTTGATGATCGCGCCGACCCAGCGCAGCAGGCGCTGGCCGACCACGCGGCGGCTGGCTACGCCCACCGCCAGGATCACCAGCAGGGTGGCCAGCAGGGCGATGGTGTTCTGGATCCATTCGGCGCGGACCCAGCCGAGGTAATGCGGGAAGCTGGTCGCGATCTGTTCGGACAGTGGTACCACCAGTGGGCTGGAAATGCCCGACAGCAGCACGAACACGAATTTGACCACCACCCAGGTCAGCCAGATCGGCAACAGGGTCAGCAGGCCGGTCAGGAACAGGCGCTGCAGGGAGGGGCGGGGAACCAGGGCAGGGGCTTCGAGCGACATGCGCGCATTGTAGCGGTCGCGGCCGCTCGTTTACGCTGTCCGTTGGCGGTGCTGGCCATGCAGGGAAAGGATGCTGTGTTGAAGATGCTGCGGTGGTTGGGCTGGGCACTGCTGGCCCTGGTGGTGATGGCCGTCGCGGCATGGCTGCTGTCGAGGTTCTGGCCGTTGTCGGCCGCGCAGCGGGAAGACAGGCGTCTGCTTGAGGCCGTGCAACCCAACGAAGGCCGCAACGGCTTCGCCCTGCTGTGGACGCTGCCCTTCGATGGGCTGGACCCGGCCCAGCGTGAGGCGGCATTGGCCGAAGATCTGCAGCGCTGGCAGACGACGCCCTCGCAGGCGTCGCATGCCTCGGTGCTGGCCGCCAGGCACGCACCGTTGAAGCTGGATGGGGCAGGTCGTTGTGCCGTCGGGCCCGTCGGCTGCCTGGCACAGGTGCGCGCTGATCCGCAGCGTTTCGCTGACGCTCACGCCGGGCATGCCGGCCTGCACCAGCGACTGGCCCGGTTGGCAGACTTCGATCGTTTCGATTCCCCGTTCCAGCCCAGCGGAATCGAACTCATGCCACTACCGGCGTACACGCCGCTGTTGGATGGCGCAAGTGCGCAGGCACTGGCCTATCTGCAGGGCGATGTTGCCGGTGCCGTCGAGGCAGGCTGCAGATCGGTTCGGTTCGGGCGGCGGATGATGCGCACCAGCAGCACGCTGATGGACAGCATGATGGGCGCTGTTGTGGTGAGGACCCATGCCGGGTTGCTGGGCGACATGCTGGTCGAGCAATCACCGGATTACGTCCTGCCCGCCTCCTGCGAGGTGGCGCTGCAGCCGCTGGACGCCGACGAGCAGAGCCTGTGCCAAGCGATGCAGGGCGAATTCGCGATGAACAAGGCTGCCATCGAGGCGTCTACGCAGACGGCAGGCAGCCGCCTGCTGCTGGATCGCGACCACACCCTGGCCCGGATCGCCGGCAATTTCGGCTGGGCGTGCCGGCCTGGTGCGGCCACGGCGCTGACGGCCGACGTCCCGTTACTTGTCCCGCCACCGCCCCGATGGGACGTGGGCTGCGTAGCCAATCCGCTGGGATGCACAGTGAGCGCCATCGCCGGGCCGTCCTACGCACAGTACGCGGCGCGCAGCCAGGACGCAGCGGCGATGATCCGCCTGCTTGGCGCGCAGCGCTGGCTGCGGCAACAGGCCGGGCAAACCGACGAGGCACTGGCGCGGTTGCCGGCGCAGTGGCGTTCGGACGCCCGCATGCCACAACTGTCTGCCGACGGCCGCCACCTGCAGGTACTGCGGCGTGGACCGGCGCGCGAAGGCGAGGGTCCGTATCTGTCGATGCCGTTGCAGGCTGACTGACCCGGGCTCAGCCGCCGTCGCCGAGCGGATTGAACGCCCAGCCATCGCCGACGCTGTCCAGTGTCCAGCGCCTGCGGTCACCCAGGGTCTGCCAGCGCACCTGTTCCTTGTCGTCCTGCATGCTGCCTTCGGTCAGCTTCACCTTGCCGGTGGAGTAGTTCACGCTGAGGCCTTCGGTCTGCCCGGAATTGCGCATCATCGAGTCGCGGTCGTAGCCGATCAGCGCGAAGTCGCCTTCCTGCCAGCGGAACGTGAACGTGGTGGTGCTCGTCGACCAGCTGCCCGCGCTGGAGAACGAGTACAGCCCCACCCGCAGTGCGCCGCGCTGGATCGACACGCCGGTGCCTTCGGCCAGCGCATCGCTGAGCACGGGCGAGTCCGGTCGCGGAATGAGGGTGTGGTTCTGCACGGCCAGGACGTAACCGGAGGGGCGCGCAAAAGCGATGGCGAGGATGCGCGGGTTGCTGTCATACGGCGACGGCCCGAACCCATCGTGCTCGATGATGTTGCGCGGGTCCTGCTGGCGCAGCACCAGTGCAAGGTCGGCGCGCCCATCCTGGTCGAGGTCGCCTTCGATCCGGTATTCCAGCGTCCAGCCAGCAGGTACGAAAGCCTCGGCCGTAGCGGCGTGCGCCGGCAGGGTGGGGTAGCGCACCGGCGGCACGTCCAGTGCGGTGGCGGTGAAGGGCAGGGCGGCCAGCGCCGCAGCAAACAACGAAAGGCGCATTGCAGCGTCCATGGCAGGGCTGCAGAGGATAGCGGGGCGTCGGCCGACCCGCTTTACCGTGCGTGTGGCTTCAGGCGCACATAGACCTGCTTGCGTACCTGCGCGACGACCTCGCCAGCTTCGTCGACCACGTCGTTGCTGAACCAGCGCAGCACTTTTTCGCCGCCGGCCGCCGCCGTACGCAGTTCATCCAGCAGGGCGTCATCGATGCGGAACGAGGTGCGCACCGTTCCGCGGCCGGGCTTGAGGAAATCGATCGCACCGGCGCGATCCCAGACGTAATAGTCACGGCCGAGGGTGTGCATCAGGCCCAGCATCCAGAACGGATCGGTCATCGCGAACAGGCTGCCGCCGAAGTGGGTGCCGACGTAGTTGCGGTTCCAGGGGCGCAGGCGCAGTTCCACGTCGATCTGCCGGTAGTCCGGGGTGATCCGGGTGACATGGATGCCGGTGAACAGGAACGGTGGCCACAGGTTGATGCCGAAGCGGAACGTGCTGGCTTTCATGTGGGAACCGGGCAGGGGACGGGGCCCCCAGTCTAACCATTCGCATGCGTATGTTGTAGCCCGCGGCGCACGGAAGGGCCTGCCGTGCGCTACGGTCCGGGCGTACCGCCGTCGATCACGTAACCGTCGCGGCCATTGTCCTTGGCCCGGTAGAGCGCGTTGTCGGCGCCTTCGACGAAATGATGCGGTTGCAGGTCGCTGTCCGGGACACGGGTGTAGACGCCGATGGTCAGGGTGACACCGGTCTCGCTGCCATCGCCGGGCGGCGGCAGGGCGCGGATGCAGGAGATCAGGTCTTCGATCACCTGCCGTGCGCCTTCCACCGGGGTGTCGGGCAGCACCAGGGCGAACTCGTCGCCGCCGTAGCGCGCGGCCATGTCACGGGGGCGCCGGGCATGCGCCTGGATCAGGCGGGCCACTTCGCACAACACGCGATCGCCGACCTGGTGACCATGGCGATCGTTGTGGTGCTTGAAGTGGTCGACATCGATCAGAGCCAGGGTCAAGGGCTTGCCACTGCGGCGCGCCGCATCACATTCCTGTTGCAGCGATTGTTCGAAGCGCAGGCGGTTGCCCAGCCCGGTCAGCGCATCGCGGTTGGCCTGGCGGTGCCAGGAGGCGATGCGCCAGGTCGCCCACGCCGTCAGCACCAGCACGATGCCGAGCAGGGCGCTGGCCGGCGCCCACCAGAGGCTGCCGGTGCGCAGCAGCAGCCAGCTCAGCAGCGGCGCGGCCGGCAGCGAGCACAGGGCAACGACCCAGGGCAGGCGCAGCCCGAGCAGCAGTACGCACATCGCCACCAGCACGCCGGCCAGGGTGTCCTGCCAGGCGCGGGGCAACACGTCGATCTGCTTGTCCTGCAGCAGCATCGAGGCGAGGTTGGCCTGGTACTCGCTGCCGCTCATCCAGTATTCGCGGGTGGTGGGTGTCAACAGGCGGAGGGCGATGCCGCTGGCCGTCATGCCGACCACGATGCGCCTGCCACGCAGCATCGAGTCATCCACGCGCCCTTCCAGCACATCGGCGTAGGACACCTGTGGCAAGCGTTCCGGTGGCCCGGCATAACGTACGCGCACGTAATCATTGCGGCGCCATTGATAGGGCGAGTCCAGCGCCGGGTCGGGGTCGGGCAGACCGTGTGCGCGTTGCGGCGGCAGATCGGTCAACGCCAGGCCGAGTGCCGGCCAGTGCGCCTGGCCGATGCCGGCATGCAGGTAGACCCCGCGGGCGACACCATCGCCGTCGACTTCAACGTCGCTGTGGCCCATGGCGGCAGCGCTGGCGGCAATCAACGGGATGGGCAGCATCTCTTCGGCCATGCGGTCGCCGGCCGCCGGCGCGGCCAGCACCGGCAGCACCACGCGGCCGTTGCGACGGATCGCCGCGGCCAGCTCGGCGTCCTGGCGTGCATCGCGGCGGTCGGGCTCGGACAGCATGAGGTCCAGCGCGACGCGCTCGGCACCGGCGTCGGTCAGGCGGTCCAGCAGGCGGGCATGCACCGAGCGCGGCCACGGCCACTGCCCCAGCCGCTGCAGGCTGCCCTCATCGATGGCGACGATCAGCACGCTGGGGTCAGGACGGTAATCCCAGCTGCCGACCATCATGTCGTACGCCGTTTCGTCCTGCCGCCACAGCCATTGGCCGTGGCTGACCACCGCAGTCGCTACACCTGCCAGCAGGGCCAGCAGGATCCGTCGCGACCACGGCAGCGGCGAGCGCCTCACAGCAACAGCCACAGCAGCAGGACACCGCCGCCCGCGCCGTAGCACAGGCGGCACGGCAGCTTGACCTGCTGGGCAGGCGAGAACGGGCCCGCGTGGCCGTCATCGTCGATGTACTGCACACGGATGTGCAGCGTGCCGCGCCACGGGCGCTTGAAGCTGACCTGCGGTTCGTCAACGGTGGTATCGAGCAGCGGCGCGCTGAAGTCACCGCGACGATCGACCTGCACCCGGTAGCGCTGGCCATCGCTTCCCGCCTGCCAGCGCAGGGTCAGCTCGCCGTCGATGGCCTCGGGCGGCTGCAGTGCCGGGTCCACCGGTTCATCGCTCAACTGCAGCGCCAACGCCTGGCCATAGCGACCCTGGTGGCCCTGGCCATCACGCGAAGCGATCCGCCAGTAGTACTGGCCGGGCGGCAGCGGCTCACCCAGGCGCAGGTCGGTGCTGCCGGTGCTCTGCTCGCGCAGCGGCTGCAGGAACTGCGGCTCGTCGGCCACCTGCAGCACGCTGCTGCTGGCACCGGGCGCCTGGCTCCAGTGGAAGCGCGGCCGGTCGCTGTTGACCGTCTGTCCCTGCAGCGGGGAAATAGTCAGTGGCGGTGGCGGCTGGTCGCCGAGGAGGAAATCCTCGCTGGCATCGAGACCTTCCACGCCCTGTGCATCCACTGCGCGCAGCAGCAGGCGCAGCGCACCCGGCGGCAGCTCGCCGATCACCAGCGCGGTGTCGGTGGTGGTGGCCGCAAACAACAGGATTTCCGGAGTGGCGGCCTGCACCACTTCCACCCGGTAGTGGTCGGCACCGGTCACCGGTTCCCAGGCGAGCTGGGCCGGCAAGGCGCCCAGGCGGGTCGCATCGGCGCGCAGGCGCGGTGCCGGCAGCAGGCCGGAAACCGCTTCGGGTGCTGTTGCGCTGCCTGCGCTGCGGCTGGCCTGGCCGGGGTGGACCAGACGCTGGCCATGCGGGTTGCCGACCTGCACCTTGCCCTCCAGTACTTCGGTGGCACCGGCATGGGCGTCATCGCCGGCGCTGACCCGGAACACGGTGCCGCGCACGCTGCTGGTGGCCGTGGGTGCATCGATGATGTAGCGCGATGCCGGCCCGCGCGCCGGGGTGACCCGGTTGCTGGCGCGCCCCTGCTGCAGGCGCAGGCGGGTATCGACCATGCCGGTGCGGCCATAGCGGCTGAGCTGGTCCAGGCGCAGGCGTGAGTGTTCGCGCAGCTGCAACCGCGAGGCGTCGGCGAATTCAAGGGTGATGCTGGAATCGGCCTTGGTCTGGATCGCATCGCCGATGTGCAGCTCTTCGCCTGCGCGCACGGCGCGGTTGCTGCTGCCATCAGCTGCGCTCAGTTCAACCTGCCCACGCACGGCCAGTACCCGCGCCGGGGCGGGTTCAACGCGCAGCCAGCCGATCGGGAAGCGCAGCAGTTCGCCCGGCGGCAACCGGTATGGGTTGTCGATGCGGTTGTGCTGCTGCAGCTGCTGCCAGCCCACGCTGGGCTTGAGATAGGCCGCGCCCAGATCCCATAGGGTATCGCCGGGGCGGACCCGGTAGTTCCAGTCCTGCGCGCCGGCAAACGTCGGCAACAGGCAGAGGGCACACAGCAGTGTGCGCAGGAAACGCATGATGAAAGACGACGAGCGGCCAACGGTCACGGATTGCTGTCCCGGCAAAGCGGGGGCGCAGCTGCAAGACCCCATGGCCCCGACCTCATCCCCCCGAACGGATCGTGGCGGCCCTGGGGGCCACCATCGCGGGCATTATTGCCCGCGTTCAGTGCAGGGATTCTGAACGATGCCGGTGCCGTTCAGAACAGCAGGGAGGCCATCCGGCGCCGCGAGCGGCCCACCAGGTCTTCATCGGCGATGACATTGAAGGCGTCGATCAGGGCCTTGCGCGGCAGTCCTTCCTGGAAACCGCGGTCGATCCGCAGCATCTCCAGGAACTGTTCCAGCGCGGCTTCGTCCTCGCCCGCCAGCAGCAGCTGCACGCCGCGCAGGTGACGCGCCTGCAGATCCTTGCCATCGGCGGCGATGCGCGCATCCAGCACCTCCGCAGGCGGCGCGTCCTTCAGCGCGGCGGCGAAGGACAGCCGGGCGCGGCCACGCACGGCGCGGTCGTCGGTGGCCAGGTTGGCGGGCAGGGCATCGATCAGCGTGCTGGCCTCGTCCACGCCGCCAACCTGCAGCAGCGCCAGGGCCAGGTCGAGCTTCAGCTCGTCCTTGTCCGGCTCGGCGGCGATCTGCGCGCGCAGTACGTCCACCTGCGCCTGCGGGTCAAGCGGGGCCTCGTCCTCGGCAATGCTGTCGCCGACATCGGCCGGCACCACGCCGTGCTGGGCCAGGAATTCACGCAGCTGGCCTTCCGGCAGGGCGCCGGGGAAGCCGTCCACCAGCTGCCCACCCTTGACCAGGAACACGGTGGGCACCGAACGGATCTGGAAGGCCGCAGCGATCTGCTGTTCCTTGTCCACATCGACCTTGGCCAGTTCGAACGCGCCGTTGTATTCGCCGGCCAGCTTCTCCAGCATCGGGCCGAGGGTCTTGCACGGTTCGCACCAGGTCGCCCAGAAATCCACAAGGACCGGTGTCTGCAGCGACTTCTGCAGCACGTCCGCCTCGAAGGTAGCGGTGGTGGCGTCGAATACGTAGGTCGTCTCGGTCATGGGGCATCGTTCGGCATCTGGAGACCGATTCTATGGTGACGAACCCTGTCGGTCTCAACCCTGGGACCACGTCTCGAGGAAATCCGGGACAGCTTGGCGGAGCTGGCAGCTGCCGCGACAATGTGCTGATGTTCTTGTGGAGAGTGGCTGCGATGTCCGTGGTTCGGCTGGATCGTTGGGTGGGCGTGCTCGCCGCAGCCCTGTTCGTGCTGTCGGTGGCCGGCTTCGGTGCGGCGCTGCCGGACTACTCGCAGGCGCTGCATCCGGTGACCTGGCTGGGCGCGCACGGCATTCCCCATGCGCTGGGCTTCAACCTGCTGGGGCTGGTGCTGCCGGGTGCGCTGGCGGTGGTGGTGGCCGAGCGCCTGCGCCGGCAACTACCGGTGGATGCCGCCTGGACGGCACGCGTGGGCAGCCAGATGCTGCTGCTGGCCGCGCTTGCCTTCATCGCGATGGGTCTGCTGCCGCTGGATTTCGACGACCAGATGGACATGCAGGGCCCGGCCAGCAAGCTGCACGCCAGCGTGTGGATGGTCTGGGCGCTGGCTTTTGTCGCAGGCAGCGTGCTGCTGGGGGCGGCGCGACTGCGGCATCCGGGTGGCCGAAGGCTGGGCCTGCTGGCGCTGGGCTGCGGAACCGGCGCTGGTCTGCTCGCGTTCGGCCTGCCGGGAGTACTGCCGGCGGCGCTGGCGCAACGGCTGGCCTTTGCCTGCTGGGCGCTATGGCTGGCCTTGGCCCTGCCGCTGTCGCGCAGGCGCTGAGACGCGTTCCAGCGCCTCGCCGCGCGCCGGCCCGGCAGGCGGGATTGGAGCCATTTGCCGCACTGCGGTACGCTGTACCGCTTTGCCGCCGCAACCGCGTGTTACATGACCAGCGTCGAACCCAACGTTTACGATCCGCAGCAGGTTGAATCCGCCGCCCAGAAGTACTGGGACGCTACCCGTGCCTTCGAGGTCGATGAAGCCTCGGACAAGCCGAAGTACTACTGCCTGTCGATGCTTCCGTATCCGTCCGGTGCGCTGCACATGGGCCACGTGCGCAATTACACGATCGGCGATGTGATCAGCCGCTACAAGCGCATGACCGGCCACAACGTCCTGCAGCCGATGGGCTGGGACGCGTTCGGCCTGCCGGCGGAAAACGCTGCGATCAAGAACAAGACCGCGCCGGCCGCCTGGACCTACAAGAACATCGACCACATGCGCAGCCAGCTGCAGTCGCTGGGCTATGCCATCGACTGGTCGCGCGAGTTCGCCACCTGCCGCCCGGACTATTACGTCCACGAGCAGCGCATGTTCACCCGCCTGATGCGCAAGGGCCTGGCCTACCGCCGCAACGCGGTGGTGAACTGGGACCCGGTCGACCAGACCGTGCTGGCCAACGAGCAGGTCATCGACGGCCGCGGCTGGCGCTCCGGCGCGCTGGTGGAAAAGCGCGAGATTCCGCAGTGGTTCCTGCGCATCACCGATTACGCCCAGGAACTGCTGGACGGCCTGGATGAGCTGGACGGCTGGCCGGAGTCGGTCAAGACCATGCAGCGCAACTGGATCGGCCGCTCCGAGGGCCTGGAAATCCAGTTCGATGTGCGTGATGTGGATGGCACCGCACTGGATCCGCTGCGCGTGTTCACCACCCGCCCGGATACCGTGATGGGCGTGACCTTCGTGTCGATCGCCGGCGAACACCCGCTGGCCCTGCATGCGGCGAAGAACAACCCGGAACTGGCTGCGCTGCTGTCGGAAATGAAGCAGGGCGGCGTGTCCGAGGCCGAACTGGAAACCCAGGAAAAGCGCGGCATGGATACCGGCCTGCGCGCCGTGCATCCGGTGACCGGTGCCCAGGTGCCGGTGTGGGTCGCCAACTTCGTGCTGATGGGCTACGGCACCGGCGCGGTGATGGCCGTACCGGGCCACGACCAGCGCGACAATGAATTCGCCAACAAGTACAACCTGCCGATCCGCCAGGTCATCGCGCTGAAGTCGCTGCGCAAGGACGAGGGCGCCTACGACGCGACGCGTTGGCAGGACTGGTACGGCGACAAGACCCGCGAGACCGAACTGGTCAACTCCGACGAGTTCGACGGCCTGGATTTCCAGGGCGCCTTCGAGGCGCTGGCCGAACGGTTCGAGCGCAAGGCCCAGGGCCAGCGCCGGGTGAACTACCGCCTGCGCGACTGGGGCGTGAGCCGCCAGCGCTACTGGGGTTGCCCGATTCCGGTGATCTACTGCGACAAGTGTGGCGCGGTCCCGGTGCCGGAAGACCAGCTGCCGGTGGTGCTGCCGGAAGACGTCAACTTCGTCGGTACCGGTTCGCCGATCAAGGCCGATCCGGAATGGCGCAAGACCACCTGCCCGGAATGCGGTGGCGCGGCCGAGCGTGAGACCGACACCTTCGACACCTTCATGGAGTCGAGCTGGTACTACGCCCGCTACACCTCGCCGGGCGCCCGTGATGCGGTCGACAAGCGCGGCAACTACTGGCTGCCGGTGGACCAGTACATCGGTGGCATCGAGCACGCGATCCTGCACCTGATGTATTTCCGCTTCTACCACAAGCTGCTGCGCGACGCGCGGATGGTGGACAGCAACGAACCGGCGCGGAACCTGCTGTGCCAGGGCATGGTGATCGCCGAGACCTACTACCGCCCGAACCCGGACGGCTCGAAGGACTGGATCAACCCGGCCGATGTGGAAGTGCAGCGCGACGAGCGCGGCCGCATCACCGGCGCCACCCTCATCGCCGACGGTCAGCCGGTGGTGGTCGGTGGTACCGAGAAGATGTCCAAGTCGAAGAACAACGGCGTGGACCCGCAGGCGATGGTCGGCAAGTACGGCGCCGACACCGTGCGCCTGTTCTCGATGTTCGCGGCACCGCCGGAACAGTCGCTGGAATGGAACGAAGCCGGCGTGGACGGCATGGCCCGCTTCCTGCGCCGCCTGTGGGCACAGGTGCAGAAGCACGCTGCCGACGGTGCCGCACCGGCGCTCGACGCGGCCGCGCTGGATGCCGGCCAGAAGGCCCTGCGCCGCAAGACCCACGAGACCATCGGCAAGGTCGGCGACGACTACGGCCGCCGCCACAGCTTCAACACCGCCATTGCCGCGGTGATGGAGCTGATGAACGCGCTGGCCAAGTTCGAGGACGGCAGTGCACAGGGGCGCGCCGTGCGCCAGGAAGCACTGCAGGCCATCGTGCTGCTGCTCAACCCGATCACCCCGCACGCCAGCCACGCCCTGTGGCAGGTGCTGGGCCATGGCGAAACGCTGCTGGAAGACCAGCCGTTCCCGCAGGCCGACAGCAGTGCGCTGGTGCGCGATGCGTTGACCCTGGCCGTGCAGGTCAATGGCAAGCTGCGTGGCACCATCGAGGTCGCCGCCGATGCCGCGCGCGAGCAGATCGAAGCGCTGGCCCTGGCCGAGCCGAACGCGGCCAAGTTCCTGGAAGGCCTGACGGTGCGCAAGATCATCATCGTTCCCGGCAAGATCGTGAACATCGTCGCTGCCTGATGTACCTGGCGCCGGCCGCCATCGTGGCGGCCGGTGCGTTGTCGCCACGCCGGGCGCGCCCGGCCGATGGCCCTGCGTTCACGCGGCCTCGGGCACCCTGTCTGTTGCCGTGATCGCCCGGCTCCGCCAGACTGTCTCCATGACCCGAATCCTGCTTGCCCTCGTTCTCGCCCTCGGCCTCGCCGGCTGCGGTTTCCACCTGCGCAACAAGCTGATGCTGCCGACCGACACGGCACCGGTGAAGGTGGTATCCACCGCGCCCTACAGTGAGCTGGTCAAGCTGTTGAACCGCAGCCTGCTGGCCTCCGGTGCTCGCTTGGCCGATGAGGACAGCAAGGGCCCCAATGCCCAGCTGCAGGTGCTGTCCGAACGCTGGGGAGACCTGCCCATCGCCATCGACTCGCAGGGCCGCGCGCAGGAATACAGCCTGCGCTATGCGGTGATCTTCATCTTCCGCCGCGAAGATGGCAGCGAACTGGTGCCGCAGCAGGTGATCGAACTGTCGCGCGACTACGTGTCGCCGCCGACCGACGCCACCGGCACCACCACCGAACGCGAGATCCTGGCTGACGAACTGCGCCGCGAAATGTCGGCCTCGATCATCCGCCGTATCGACAGCGTGGTCCGCGCCGAACTGGAAAAGGGCGGCAGCCTGTCGGCACCGAAGCCGGTCGAGCACGATCCGGTCGAGCCCGCACCCGCCGTCCAGCACTGAGCCGGGCGCCTGATGGAACTGCGACCGGAACAGCTGGCCGGGCAGGGCGCTGACACGGCGCTGGCGCCGGTCTATCTGATCGCCGGTCCGGAAACACTGCGTGTGCTGGAGGCGGCTGACGCCGTGCGTGCCCGCGCACGCGCGGCCGGCATCGACGAGCGCGAAGTGTTCGATGCCGATGGCCGCGACTTCGACTGGAACCAGCTCGACGCCAGTTTCCACGCCCCCAGCCTGTTCAGCGCCCGCCGCCTGGTGGAAGTGCGCCTGCCCAGTGGCAAGCCGGGCAAGGACGGTGGCGAGGTGATCAGCCAGTTCTGCGCCAATCCGGCGCCGGACGTGATCCTGATGATCACCGCCAATGAGTGGAGCAAGGCCCACCAGGGCAAGTGGGCCGAGGCGGTGAACCGCGTCGGCGTGCTGTCGGTGGCCTGGGCGATCAAGCCGCACGAGCTGCCGGACTGGATCGAACGGCGCCTGCGCAGCAGAGGCCTGCGCGCCGAGCCCGCCGCCGTGCAACGCCTGGCCGAGCGCGTGGAAGGCAACCTGCTGGCCGCGGCGCAGGAGATCGACAAGCTCGCACTGCTGGCCGATGGCCAGACCCTGGACGTGGAACGGATGGAATCGCTGGTGGCCGATGCCGCCCGCTACGACGTGTTCCGGCTGGTCGAATCCACCTTCTCCGGCCAGCCGCAGGCGGTGCTGAGGATGCTGGCCGGTCTGCGCGGCGAAGGCGAGGCCGTGGCCGCGCTGATGCCGATCGTGATCCGCGAACTGCTGGCTGGTGCCGGCCTGGCACGGGTCCAGGCACGCGGCGGCAACCTGGCTGCGGAGATGAAATCCCGCGGTATCTGGGAATCACGGCAGGCACCCTACAAGCGTGCGCTGCAGCGGCACCCGGAAGGCAAGCGCTGGGAGCGTTTCGTGGCCGAAGCCGGGCTGGTTGACCGCATCGCCAAGGGGCGAGCCGACGGCGATGCCTGGCTCGCGCTAGAGCGCCTGCTGGTGGCGGTGGCCGAGGCGCGCGCGGTACGGCTGCTCGCCCGGGCCTGATCCATGAGCCTGCGGATCTATTACGGGGGCACCTTCGACCCGGTGCATCTGGGCCATCTGGCGATCGCGCGCGCTGCACGCGATGAACTGCAGGTGGCGGTACGCATGCTGCCTGCCGCCGACCCGCCGCACCGCGCGGTGCCGGGCGCGACCGCCGAACAACGCTGCACCATGCTCGGCCTGGCCATCGGCGATGAGCCGGGCCTGCTGCTGGACCGTCATGAGCTGGATCGGGCCGCGCGCTTTCCCGGCCGGCCGTCCTATACCGTCGATACCCTGCGCGAACTGCGTGCCGAACTTGGCCCCAGCCGCCCGCTGGCGTGGCTGGTGGGGGCCGACAGCCTGCTCGGCCTGCCCAGCTGGCATGAGTGGCAGGCGCTGTTCGGGCTGGCCCATTTCATCGTCGCCGAGCGTCCGGGCAGTCCGCTGCGGGCCAGTGTCGACGGCGCGCTGGGGCAGGCCACCGAGGGCCGCTGGGCCGACAACGAACAGGCGCTGTTTGCCAGCCCGGCCGGCCGCATCCTGCGCCTGCACCACCCGCTGCGCGAGGAATCGGCCAGCGCCGTGCGCACCCAGATCGCCGCGGGTGGTCCTTGGCGGGCCATGCTGGCACCGGCGGTGGCCGACTATGTTTCTGGCCATGGCCTGTACCGCTCCGCCACCTCGTGAATACGGTTGCCGCGCTGTGGCCGTATAATCGCCCCCACGTTTATCGAGTCGACCCGCTTTGAGCAACCAGACCCAGCCCCAGACCATCAAGGTCGATCTGCCCAGCCCGCCGCCCTCCGTGCCGGAACTGCTGGCCAGCGTCCGTCAAGCCACCGAAGACCTGAAGGCCAAGGACCCGGTCGAGATCGACGTGCGCGGCAAGTCCAGCGTCGCCGACTACATGGTGGTCGTGTCGGGTACGTCGACCCGCCATGTGAAGTCCATCGCCGATGAGGTCGTGCGCTTCGCCAAGAAGATCGACGTCATGCCGCTGGGTGTTGAAGGCGAGCGTGAAGCCGAATGGGTGCTTGTCGACCTGGGCGACGTCATCGTGCACGTGATGCTGCCGCGCGTGCGCGAGTTCTACGCGCTCGAGCGCCTGTGGACCGTTGGCGACCAGCCGCCGTCCTACGACGACGACGAAGTGGCCTGAGCCATGCGTTGATGCAGTTCTCGACGGCGCCGATGGCGCCGTCGACGTTTTGGAGGAATGTTGATGAAAGCCCGCCTGATCGCCACCGGCGAACGCGCCCCCAGCTGGGTGGCGCAGGGGTTTGCCGAGTACCAGAAGCGGCTCTCGCACTGGCTGCCCTTTGAGCTGGTGGAGATCGAGCCCGGCCTGCGCGGCAAAGGGCGCGACGCGCGTCGCGCCACCGAAGACGAAGGCAAGCGGGTGATCGCTGCGCTGCCGAAGAATGCCTATGTCGTTGCACTGGACGTACCGGGCCGCCAGCTCAGTTCCGAACAGCTGGCGCAGCGCTTGGAGCACTGGCGCGGACAGGGCAGGGACCTGGCGTTCCTGATTGGTGGGCCGGAAGGCCATTCGCCGGAAGTGTCTGCGCTGGCCGATGAAAAGTGGTCGATCGGCCCGCTGACGCTGCCGCACATGCTGGTGCGGCTGGTGGTGGCCGAACAGTTGTATCGCGCCGCTGCGATGTTGGCCAATCACCCCTACCATCGCGCGTGAAGAGTCGTTATACTGGCGGTCTGCCCGAATAGCTCAGCCGGTTAGAGCACTTGACTGTTAATCAGGGGGTCGTTGGTTCGAGTCCAACTTCGGGCGCCACATTCAAAAGGCCTGCATCGCAAGATGCAGGCCTTTTTTGTTGCGTCGAACCATGCAGTCGCGTGCGCGGGTAGATCCACGCCATGCGTGGATGCACTGCGCGCACTCTGTCGAGCGAACCCGACTCTACAATGCGGTTTCATCATGTGGATGTTGACGATGCGCGCGATCGGCTTCGCTGTTTCACTGCTGCTGGCCGTGCAGCCGTTCGCTGCATCTGCCGCCGCGCCAGCGACCTGGCAACCGCCCGCCGGCACCACGGAACTGCCGCTCTGGCCAGATGGCCAGGTGATGGCGCCGCCGAAGCTGAAAGGCCCCGAGCAGGTCAGCGAAACCGTCTCCCGGGCCAGTGGCGAGCACTGGATGATGCTGCAGAACGTAGCCGTGCCCACGCTCACCGTGTTCCCGGCGAAAGGCTCGCCCACCGGCACCGCAGTGATGGTGGTGCCGGGCGGTGGCTACAACGTGCTGGCGATGGACCTGGAAGGCAGCGAGATCTGTGATTGGCTCACCGCACAGGGCGTCACCTGCGCGCTGCTGAAGTATCGCGTACCGGCCTCGGGGCCGAACTGGGATCGCGAATGCAACTGCCGCGACATTCCGGCCGTGCCGATGGCATTGCAGGATGCGCAACGGGCAATGGGCCTGCTGCGTGCGCAGGCCGCCCACTGGAAGATCGATCCGCAACGGGTGGGGGTAATCGGCTTCTCGGCCGGCGGCCATGTGGTGGCCGGGTTGAGCACGCATGCGCAGCGCAGCTATGCAGCGCTGGATGCGGCGGATGCGCAGTCCAGCCGGCCGGACTTTGCGATGCTGCTGTATCCGGGGCATCTCTGGGTACGCAAGGATGATTCGCTGGAAAAAGACATCGTGGTCGATGCCAAGGTGCCGCCGACATTCATCGTGCAGGCCGCCGACGACCCCACGGACGATGTCCGTCACGCGTTGACCTATCAGCGTGCACTGATCGAAGCGGGAGTGCCGGTTGAAATGCATCTGTTCGCACACGGCGGCCACGCGTTCGGCCTGCGCCTGAAAGATGCGCCGGTGTCGGCATGGCCCAGCCTGGCCGAACGCTGGATGCACGACATCGGCATGCTGCCGAAACGCCGGTTGTAGAGCCGAGCCGGGAGGAACATACAAGCCATGCTCGGCTGCCTGCGCGAAGCCGAGCGCGGGCTCGGCTCTACAGCGTCAGCTGGCCTTTCCAGAATGCCACCAGTGTAGCGATGGCCACCACCAGGATCGCGCCGAACAATATCCACTCCCAGCGCGTGAAGATCCGCTCGCCGCGCTGGTGCCGGGTCAACGCGTACAGCACCACGCCCGGCACATACAGCAGCACCGACAGCAGCAGGTTGTCCAGGCCACCGGCATACACCAGCCACAGCGCATAGGCGCTGGCCAGCAACGCGACGATGAAGTCGCGCCAGCGGGCGTCGCCCGCGCTGGCGTACGCCTCGCCCTGCCAGGCCAGCTTCACGCCGAATGCGCTGGATAGAAAATATGGCACCAGGCTCATCGACGCCGCCAGCAGCACCAGGCTGGTGTAGCTGCCCGAATTGAACAGCACCAGCAGCAGGAACAACTGGATCAGGCCGTTGCTCAGCCACAGCGCATTGGCGGGCACGCCGCGCGCGTTCTCGCGGCCGAGAAAGGCCGGCATCGTGCCATCGCCAGCCGCGGCAAACAGCACTTCGGCGCACAGCAGCACCCACGCCAGCAGCGCGCCCAGCACCGAGATGATCGAGCCGATGATGATCACCGTCGCGCCCCATTCGCCAACGATCGCGCGCAGCACATAGGCCATCGAGGGGTTGGGCAGGCCGGCCAGTTCGGCCTGCGACATGACGCCCATCGACAGCAGGCTGACCAGCACCAGCAGCAGCCACACGCCGATGAAGCCGATCACGGTGGCGCGGCCGACATCGGCGCGTCGCATCGCCCGGCGCGAGTAGATGCTGGCGCCCTCGATACCGATGAACACCCACACGGTGACCAGCATCATCCCGCGCAGCTGCTGGCCCATGTCGCCCAGCGCGGGGACGCCGAAGAAGTCGGCGCGGAACACGTCCATGCGGAATGCAGCGGCCGCCAGGATCAGGAACAGCGCGATCGGCACCAGCTTGGCCACGGTGACCAGGCCATTGATGATTGCCGCGGTACGCAGGCCGCGCAGTACCAGCAGATGCACCGTCCACAGCAGCAGGGAGGATGCAGCGATGGCGGCCGGTGTATTGCCTTCACCAAACACCGGCGCGAAGTGGCCGAGACCGCTGAAGATCAGCACGAAGAAACTGGCGTTGCCGAGCACCGAAGCCACCCAGTAGCCCCAGGCGGCGGAGAAACCGATGTAGTTGCCGAAGCCTGCGCGCGCATACGCATAGATGCCGGTGTCCAGGTCGGGGCGACGATTGGCGAGGGCCTGGAACACGAAGGCGAGCATCAACATGCCGGCGCCGCTCACTGCCCAGCCGATCAGCGCGGCGGCCGGGCCGGCGCTGCGCGCCACGTTCTGTGGCAGCGAGAAGATACCGGCACCGACCATCGAGCCGACCACCAGTGCGGTCAGGGCGGCCAGGCCAAGGCGTTGGTTGGAAGAGGGCATCACGCGCGCCGCAGCTGTCGGGGTGCCCATGATGGACGCTGTCGCGTGCGGAAAAAAGCAAAGGCCCGGGCAGGAGCCCGGGCCTTTGCAGGTGATGCTGCAGCAGGATTACTTGAACGTGTACTTGGCGCCGACGGTGAAGTAACGGCCCAGCGCACCGGAGAAGTGCATCGGGTTGTAGTTCACGCCACCGTAGGTGGTCGGATCGAGCGGGGCGATACGGTCGAACACGTTGGCCACCGAGGCATTGAGCTCGAAGGCTTCGGTGATGTTCCAGCGGCCGGACAGATCGAAGGTGGTGAACGAAGAAATCTTCGTCACCGGCGTGCCGTCCTCATAGAACGCCTGGTAGTCGCCACCGCGCTTGTCGGTGTTGTCCATCTTGGCGATGTAGTTGGCAACGCCGCTGACGCTCCATACACCCTGGCGCCAGGTGGTGCCGAAGTTGATCTTGTCCTTCGGCGTGCCGATGCAGTTGGTGACGTCGCAGTTGCCGTGGGTGCCGGCATAGTCAACGGTTTCACCGCCTTCGGTACGCTCGAACTTCAGGATGTGGCTCCACTGCAGATCCATCTCCAACTGGCCCGGGCCGATATCGAAGGTCTGGCGGATATCGGTGTCGATGCCGCGAACGCGCGAGGAACTGGCGTTCACATAGCCGGTGTTGACGGCCAGGATGCTGCCGGAGTTGGCCACGCCGCCGATGTTGTTGGAATCACGCAGCACGCTGCCGGCGAGGATGGCGGCGGCGGTGCTGCCCTGTACGATCTCGTTGGTACGCTTGATCTGCCAGGCATCGACCGTCAGCGAGGTGCTGGAGGTCGGCTGCAGCACCAGGCCCACCGAATAGCTCTTGGACTCTTCCGGCTTCAGGTCCTTGTTCGGGCGGGTGATGATGGCCACCGAACGCGCGGTGCACTCGGCCGGATCGATGGCGCAGCGCACCGGGTCGCGTGCGTTGGAGAAGGCGGCCAGACCACCGTCACCGTTCTCGGCCGGGTTCGGTGCGCGGAAGCCCTCAGCGTAGCTGGCGCGCAGGGCGATCCAGTCGGCCGGGGTCCACTTCACGCCCAGCTTCGGCGTGGCCTTGCCTTCACCGCTTTCGTACTTGTCGTAACGCAGCGCGGCCGACAGTTCCAGTTGCTCCAGCACCGGTGCGGACAGCTCGACGTAGCCGGCGTACACGTTCTGGGTGCCGTCGTAAGCCGAATAGCCCAGGCCGATGATGTCACCCTGGTCGGTGTAGGTCTGCGGGGTCAGGCTGTTGCTGGTCTTGCGCCATTCGGTACCGAACGCCAGGCCCAGCGGGCCGCCCTTCAGGTCCATCAGGCTGCGCGAGATGGTGAAGTCGAACATGTCCAGGCTGGACTTGGCGCGCGCGCTGATGGTCGGCGAGATGTAGTCGTACAGCGCCTGCGAGTTCTGGCTGGCGTTGTCGCCAATGCGCCAGGTGCCGCCAGCGCAGTTCGGGTTGCCCAGCGCGCACAGCACGGAGCTGTAGCGCAGGAAGCCGGTGCGCTTGTTGGTCAGGTCGGTGCCCGAATGCAGGTAGGCGGTGTCGTAGCTCCAGTCACCCCAGTTGCCCTTGACGCCCACCAGGAAGCGGTTGAACTCGTTGGTGTTGTTGGTCACGCGCGGGCCGACATCCCAGGCGCTGTAGCGCAGGCGCGCGGCGTAGGGCAGCGGATTGTCCGGGTGGCCGGCATACAGCATCGTCGCGCCGGGGCCGCTGCTGGCGTTGACCGGGCCGCCGGGGTAGCCCCAGCCGCCGGACACGCCGGACGGGGTGTTGCTGAAGATGGTTTCCTTCTTCGAGTAGCCGATCTCGGTGTAGACCTCGCCGCCTTCGCCGAAGGCGAAGCTGGCGCGACCGAACACGTTGACGTACTTCTCTTCAGGCGTCAGGTCGCGGTACTGCTGGGCCGGATCCCACAGGCAGCCCTGGGACGCCGCAGTTGCATCGCTCTGGCCCGGGATGGTGCTCAGGTTGGCACAGCCCGGCAGGGCGACCAGGTGCGGCGACGGAGCGTCGTTGTTGAACACCGAACCGTTCGGACCGACGCCGCCGTTGGTGCGGCCGCTGAGGTAGGCGCCGCCAAGGAACTGTGCGTCGGTGGCGTCATAGCCCCACGGACGGGTGTCGCCGGTGCCGATCCACTTGCGATTCTTGCGGTCGCTGATCTTGATGGCGTCGGACTTGCCGACGTCCAGGCTGAAGAACGCGTTCCAGCCATCGCTGGCCAGGTCGCCGGTACCGGCGGTCAGCGTGGCCTTCTTGGTGTCGCCGTCGCTGTCACCGGACAGGCCGTACGAGGCACGCAGGATGGCACCCTGGAAGTCGCTGCGCAGGATGATGTTGACCACGCCGGCGATGGCGTCGGAGCCGTAGATCGCCGAGGCGCCGTCCTTCAGTACTTCCACGCGCTCGACCGCGTCGAGGGGGATGGTGCTGAGGTCGGTGAACACCTTCTGGCCATCATCGGCCAGGCCGTAGGTGGCCATGCGACGGCCGTTCAACAGCACCAGCGTCGAGCCGGCACCGAGGCCGCGCAGCGAAATGCCGGCGCCGCCGCCGGCGAAGCCGTTGCCGAAGGTCTTGGGGATGGAGCCGGCGCCATCAGCGGTGATGGTCTGCAGGTACTCGGCAAGCGTGGTCTTGCCGGTGCGATCGATTTCCTGGCGGGTCACCACCTGCACCGGTGACGGTGTCTCGGTGTTGGTACGCGGGATGTTCGAACCGGTGACGGTGATCCGGTCAAGGTTGGTGGCCTGCTCCTGCGCGAATGCAGAGGAGGAAGCCACCGCGCCGGCCAGCAGCAGGGCGCCGCCGGTAAGGATATGGGAGATGGACGATGCCAGGTGGTTATGGCGGCGGCTGGCGGGCCGTTGGATCGGGTGTTTCACAGCTTCTCTCCTGACTGGAAAACTCGAGCATTGAGGGCTGTCTCCGGTGTGTCCCGGGACGCGTCAATCTAGGTTTCCAGCAGGTGACGAAGGTGTGAAGTTTTACTAAATTCGTAACGGATTTCCAACGAACTTCAAATAACCGGGCAGCTTGGCCCTGTTCCGGCCCATTCACCGTTACTGCCGGCCCGGCAGGCGCCGGGCCGGCCCTTGGGTCAGTCGGGCAGGGAGAACTGCACCGGCACCATGCCGATGGCCGGAACGGCCATGCCGTCACGTTCGGCCGGCACGAAACGCCAGTGGCGCAGCACTTGCTGGCGGGCGGCCTGGTCCAGGCTGCGCGAGCCGCTGCTGCGCTCGATGCTGACGTTCACCGGTTGGCCACTGGGGTCCACTTCCACCCGCAGCAGCACCGTGCCCTGCTCGTGGTTGCGCAGCGCCTGGACCGGGTAGCTTGGCGGCGGATTGCTGCGGTACTGCAGTTGGGCGCCGGCCAACGGCGTGGACGGGGCGATCGTCGGTGCCGCCTGCACCGCTGTCGGCTCGGCGGCCGGCAGGATGATGCCCTGGGCCTCTTCGACGGTCGCGGTGGGCGCTGGCAGTGTTGGCGGGACCGGCACGGCCTGCTGCTTCTGCACCACTTCCACCTTTTCAGGTTTGGGCGGCAAGGGGACGGGCTCGGGCTTGGGCTCTTCCTTCGGAATGAACCGGATCGTGGTCTGGTCGCGGGGAAGTGCGGTGACGGCCTGGTAGGTCGCCGGAATCAACAACATCAGGAACGCAAGCAGATGCAGGGCGATGGCCGCACTCCAGGCGGCAACGCGGGCGGGATCGAAGTGCAGGGGTACTACGGGATACGTACGAACCATGGTCCACCTCCATGCCAGTGTCGAAGTCCTCAACGCACCAGGGCCGCCATCGGGGTTGCCGCACGCGGCTGGCAGTCAATCATTAGCGCGCCGCCTCCACCACTGCCTAGAGGCAGGGGCGGCAGCGTTGAGCTGGCCTTCATCTAGGCAGGCGCGCACAGCGGCGGCGGAAACGAAAACGGCGCCCCACAGGGCGCCGTTGCAGGAAGCGGGCAGGGGCCTCAGCGGCCCAGTTCGAACACCACGTCCAGGTTCACCGACACGGTCGACTCACCCGGGGCGACCGGGGTCGCCTTGTCCATGGCCATGCCGGCGGCCTGCGCACGCATCATCGGCATCGGGCGGAAACCGCCACCGGAATTCTCGGAGATGCTGACAATACGGCGCACCTGCAGGCCAAGCGATTTCGCATAGGTCTGGGCGCGGGCCTGGGCCTTCTTCAGTGCCGCCAAGCGGGCTTCGTCATAGACCGGTTCGGGCTGGTCGATCTCGAACTGCGGGCCGTTGATCTGGTTGGCGCCCTGCGCGGCCAGCGCATCCAGCACCTTGCCGAGCTTGGCGATGTCGCGGACCTTCAGGCTGACGGTGTTGCTGGCCTGGTAGCCGGTGATCTTCGGTGCTTCGTTGTCGGCATAGCGGTACTGCGGGTTGAGGCTGACGCCGCTGGTCTGCACGTCGCGCTCGGCGATGCCGGCGGCCTTGATCGCGGCCAGTACCTTGTCCATCTGCTGGGCGTTCTGGCGCATCGCGCTGTTGCCGTCGGCGGCCTGGGTGACCACGCCGGCCGACAGGGTGGCGACGTCCGGCACGCGGGTGGCTTCGGCGTTGGCCGAGATGTTCAGCAGCGTGCCTTCGGCCGCGGCGGCGATCGACGGCGACGACGGGTCGGCATGGGCGGTCATCGAAGCTCCAAGAGCGAGGGACAGGGCAAGCAGCAGCGGGGTGGCGGTGCGGCGCATGGGATCTCCTTGTTGTGGCGGTGAGGGTGGTGTCGTAGCGATGAACGCGCTGTGAGTCCGTTCGGGGTTGCAGGCGCCGGGGAAGGATTGTCCGACGATTCAGGTACCGGCGTCAGGTTATGCTGTGTCGATGCTCTATCTTGCTTCCCGCTCCCCCCGACGCAACCAGCTGCTGGCCCGACTCGGACGCCCTTTCCAGGCCTTGGACCTGGAGGTCGTCGAGCAGCGTGCGGCCTCTGAAAGTGCCCAGGACTATGTGTGCCGGGTCGCCGCCGACAAGGCGCGCGCCGGCCTGGCGCGGGTGCTGGCCGATGACCCGCAGGCGCGGGTGCTGGGCTCGGATACCGAAGTGGTGCTCGATGGCGACGTGTTCGGCAAGCCGGCCGACGCCGCCGACGCGCGGGCGATGCTGGCGCGGCTGGCCGGGCGCACCCACCAGGTGATGACCGCCGTGGTGGTGGTGGACGCGCAGGGGCTGGACAGCGAACTGGTCGTTTCCGAGGTCACTTTCGCCGCGATCGATGCGGCCGACATCGCCGCCTACGTCGCCAGCGGCGAGCCGCTGGACAAGGCCGGTGCCTATGCCATCCAGGGCGGCGCCGAGCGCTGGATCGAACACCTTTCCGGCAGCTACTCCGGTGTCATGGGGCTGCCGTTGCTGCATACCGATCGTCTGCTGGCCCGCTGCGGCGTGCTGGCCCCAACTGCTGATGCCGCCAGGGAGGCTGCCGATGTCTGAGGAAATCCTGGTCAATGTGACCCCGCGCGAAACCCGGGTCGCGGTGATCGAGAACGGCATGCTGCAGGAACTGCACATCGAGCGCGGTTGGCGCCGGGGTGTGGTCGGCAACATCTACAAGGGCAAGGTGCAGCGGGTCATGCCGGGCATGCAGGCGGCCTTCGTCGAAGTGGGGCTGGAGCGCGCCGCGTTCCTGCACGCCAACGACGTGGTGCGGCCGGCGCCGGTGGCCAGCGCCGATACCGAGAACACGACCCTGCCGCCGCCGTCCAGCGTGCCGATCGTGGAGCTGCTGCGCGACGGCCAGGACATCGTGGTGCAGGTGGTGAAGGATCCGATCGGGACCAAGGGTGCACGCCTGACCACCCAGATCAGCATTCCCTCGCGCTACATGGTGCTGCTGCCGCAGTCGAAGGTGGTGGGCGTGTCGGCGCGCATCGAGGACGAAGGCGAGCGCGCGCGGCTGAAGGCGCTGGTGACCGAACTGTCGGCCCAGCACGGCGGCTACGGCTATATCGTGCGCACCAATGCCGAGGGCCAGCCGGCCGAGGCCATCGCCGAAGACATCGCCTACCTGTCTCGGGTGTGGAACGTGGTCGAGCGCCGCGGCCGCGAGGCGGCCTCGTGCAGCAACATCTATGAAGACCTGAGCCTGCCGCTGCGTTCGGTGCGCGACCTGATCCGCAAGGACGTGGACAAGGTGAAGGTGGACTCGAAGGAGACCTTCGCCCAGCTGCAGGCCTTCGTGGCCAAGTACATGCCGGTGCTGGCCGAGAAGATCGAGCTGTACAGCGGCGATCGTCCGATCTTCGACATGTTCGGGGTCGAGGACGAGATCGGCCGTGCACTGGACAAGCAGGTACCGCTGAAGTCGGGGGGCTACCTGGTGATCGACCAGACCGAGGCGATGACCACGATCGACGTCAACACCGGCTCGTTCCTTGGCCAGCGCAACCTGGAAGAAACCGTGTTCCGCACCAACCTGGAGGCCGCGCAGGCGGTGGCCAGGCAGCTGCGCCTGCGCAACCTGGGCGGCATCATCATCATCGACTTCATCGACATGGATGACGCCGAGCATCGCCGCCAGGTGCTGCGTACCCTGGAGAAGGCGCTGGCCCGCGACCACGCCAAGACCACGGTGTACGACTTCTCGCCGCTGGGCCTGGTGGAGATGACCCGCAAGCGCACGGTGGAAAGCCTGGAACGCCAGCTGTCGGAAACCTGCCCGCAGTGCAGTGGCCGCGGCACCATCAAGACCACCGAAACGGTGACCTACGAGATCTTCCGCGAGATCACCCGTGCGGTGCGCCAGTTCGATGCCGCGCGCCTGCTGGTGATTGCCTCCAGCAAGGTGGTGGCGCGGATCACCGATGAGGAATCCACGGCCGTGGCCGAGCTGGAGGAGTTCCTCGGCAAGAGCATCCGCTTCCAGGCGGACGAGCAGTACCTGCAGGAGCAGTTCGATGTTGTTCTGCTCTGATCCAGGCCGACTGTCTGCCTTCGGTGGCCGATGAGCGCGCCGCCGCGCCTGCGACTGCGAAGGATCCGCCGTCATTTCATCGCCGCATGCGCGGTCGGCCTGGTCGGGCTTGCCCTGCTGGTCGGCACCTTCAGCCAGCTGCTGCCGCTGGCTGAGCGCCATCCGGACAGGATCGCGGCCTGGCTGAGCGCGCGTGCCGGACAGCCGGTGCGCTTCGAACGCTTGGACACCACCTGGACCCGTCGCGGTCCATTGCTGCAGTTGAAGGGCCTGCGCATCGGCGCGGGCCAGGGCCTGGCCATCGGTGAAGCCGAAGTACTGGTGTCGATGTACAGCGGCCTGTTGCCGGGCCGCTCGCTGACCGAACTACGCCTGCGCGGCCTGGCGCTGGATCTGCAGCAGGCTGCCGATGGGCGCTGGTCGGTGCGTGGCCTGCCGCAGTCCAGTGCTGGCGGCGATCCACTGGACGCGTTGCGCCGGCTGGGCGAACTGCAGGTGATTGGCGGCCGCCTGGGCGTGCACGCACCTGCGCTGGGCGTGGACACCACCCTGCCGCGCATCGACCTGCGCCTGCGCGTGGATGGCGACCGCCTGCGGGTGGGCGTGCGTGCCTGGGCACAGGCCGACGCCTTGCCGCTGACGGCGGTGCTGGACCTGGATCGCCAGCGCGGCAACGGCCAGGCCTGGGTGGGTGCCGATCCAGTTGATTTCCGCGCCTGGTCGCCGTTGCTGGCGGCCGGTGGCATGCGCCTGCGCGAGGGCAAGGGCGAACTCAACCTGTGGCTGACCCTGCGGGATTTCGCGCCGGTGGCGCTGACCACCGATTCGGACCTGCGCGATCTGCGTATCGAAGGCGCGCCGATGCCCGGCATCGCGGCTCCGCAGATGCAGCTGCAACGGCTGCAGGCTCGCCTGCGCTGGCAGCGGACGGCAGACGGTTGGGCGCTGCAGGTGCCGCGCCTGCGCCTGCAGGCCGATGGTAGCCAGCAGCAGCTGGACGGCCTGCACGTGCGGATGGGCAAGCAGATGCGGGTGCAGGCCGGGGCGGCGCAGGCGGGTATCGCGCTGCGCGCGCTGTCACTCAGCGATCGGCTGGATGCGGGCCTGCGCCATTGGCTGTACCTGGCCACGCCGCAGCTGGATGTGGCGCAGGTGCAGGTGCGCGGTCAGCAGGATGGCCCGTTGTCGGTACAGGGCGAACTGCAGTCGCTGGGCTTTGCCAGCGTTGGCAACTCGCCGGGCCTGCGCGGCCTGGGCGGCCGCTTCGAGGGCGATGCCGATGGCTTCAGCCTGCAGCTGCAGCCGCAACGCCAGCTGCAGTTCGATTGGCCGACCGGTTTCGGCGTGCGCCACGACCTGCACCTGGCCGGACAGATTGTCGGTTGGCGCGACGAGGCCGGTGGCTGGCGTATCGGCACCCCGGCGATGCGCGTGGAAGGTACCGACTACGCCGCCGACGTGCGCGGTGGTCTCTGGTTCCAGGGCGATGGCACCCGGCCGTGGATGCAGCTGGCGGCCAAGCTGGACGACGTGCCGATGACCGCCGCCAAGCGTTTCTGGATCCATTCCAAAATGAGCAAGGGCGCCACCGACTGGCTGGACATGGCCCTGGCCGGTGGCCAGGTGCGCAACGGCATCGGCCTGGTCAGCGGTGACCTGGACGACTGGCCGTTCGACAACAACGATGGCCGCTTCGAGGCCACCGGCCACATCACCAACGGTGACATCCGCTTCCAGCACGACTGGCCGTTGATGAGCCAGGTGGACGCCGATGTCGCCTTCATCGGCCCCGGCTTCCACATGCAGGGTCGCGGCGATCTGGCCGGCGTAGCGGTACAGACGTTCGAAGCCGGCATCCAGGATTTCGGCCAGCAGCCCCTGTACGTGCGTGCCGACAGCCAGGGCGATGCCGGCAAGCTGCTGGCAATGCTGCGGCAGAGCCCGCTGCACAAGGAATACGGCGACACCCTGGACAACCTCGCGGCAAGCGGCCCGGCCAACGTGCATTTCGACCTGCTGCAGCCTCTGCATCATGACCAGGGCGGTGGCCACCTGCAGGGCACGGTGGACCTGGCTGGGCTGAAGCTGGTCGACAAGCGCTTCCAGCTGGAATTCGACAACATGCGCGGGCAGGCCCGCTACAGCAACGCCGGCTTTGCCGCCGAGGAACTGGCGGTGCGCCACCTCGGCCAGGACGGCCGGCTGAGCCTGCGCGCCGGTGGTTTCGTGCGTGACCCCAAGCTGGCCTTCGAATCGGAACTGGCCGCCACGCTCGACGCGGGCGTGCTGATCGACCGCGCACCGGAAATGGCGTGGCTCAAGCCGTACATCAATGGCACCTCGCCGTGGACCATCGCGGTGAACCTGCCGAAGGTCGCGCCGGGTGCGCCAGCGCCGCCAAGTGAGCTGCGCCTGCGCTCGGACCTGGTGGGCACCCGCCTGGACCTGCCGGCACCGCTGCAGAAGCCGGCCGGCGAGCCGCTGCCGACCACCGTGGCCGCGCAGTTGCCGATGGGTGCTGGCCGCATCGACGTGGCATTCGGCCAGCGTCTGGCGCTGGCCGCGCGCAGCCACAACAACCAGACCGGCGTGCAGGTCACCCTGGGCAGCGACCGTGTCGACCGCGAGCCACCGCCCAGCGGGCTGACCGTCAATGGCCGCAGCCCGACGCTGGATGCGCTGGAATGGATCGGCCTGGCCCGTGGCGCCGGTGGCGATGGCGATCCGATGCCGCTGCGCGCAGTGGACGTGCAGGTCGGCCAGCTGATGCTGATCGGCGGCGTGTTCGAGCAGACCCGCCTGCAGCTGCACCCCGGCCCGCAGGCGCTGGACGTGCGCCTGGATGGCCCCTCGCTGGCCGGCAAGTTGAACGTACCCAACGCCGATGGCGGCACCATCAGCGGCCAGCTCGATCGCGTGTATTGGCAATCATTGCCGACCCTTGCCGGAGCCACCGCGGCACCGGCGCGGGTGCAGGCCGGTGCCGACGACATGGACCCGGCCAAACTGCCGCCGTTCGCGCTGGACATCGCCGATCTGAAGTTCGGCAAGGTCGTGCTGGGCCAGGCAGTGCTGCGCACGCGGCCGATCGCCAATGGCCTGAGCGTGGAAGAACTGCGCTTCCGTGCCCCCAGCCAGGAGATCGACATCCGTGGTCGTTGGCTCGGCAAGGGCGGCGGCTCGCGCACCGCGCTTGATGCGCAGGTGCGCAGTGAAGACCTCGGCGGCTTGCTGCAGAACCTCGATTACGGCGGTCAGCTGCGCGGCGGCTCCGGCCATGCCCAGCTGCAGGCGTCGTGGCCCGGTGGTCCGTCGGACTTCCAGCTGGGCAACCTGCAGGGCCAGCTTGATGTGAATGCCCGCAATGGCCAGCTGCTGGAGCTGGAACCGGGTGCCGGCCGCGTGCTGGGCCTGCTCAGCGTCGCTCAGCTGCCGCGGCGGCTGATGTTCGACTTCCGCGATTTCTTCTCCAAGGGCTTCGCGTTCAACCAGGTCGAGGGCAGCGTGCAGTTCGGCGAGGGCATGGCCCGCACCGACAAGGTGCTGATCGAAGGGCCGGCAGCGAACATCACCATCCGTGGCGAAGCCGACCTGCGCAAGCAGCAGTTCGACCAGACCATCGACGTCAACCCGCGCGCGGGCAACCTGCTGACCGTGGTCGGTGCGGTGGCCGGCGGCCCGGTCGGCGCGGCGCTGGGTGCCGCCACCAATGCGGTATTGTCCAAGCCACTGGGCGAGATCGGCGCCCGCACCTACAAGGTGACCGGCCCGTGGAAGGAGCCCAAGGTGGAAGTGATCGAGCGCAGCCGCGAACGCGCGCCAGCGCCGGCACCGCCGCCGCGCATACAACCATTGCCGGCCGCGCCGCCGACCGTCACCGAACCGCCGCCGCCGCGTTGAGCCCGGCGTCCCCGTTTCCCCGGCGGACTTGCCTGGCCGCCTTCACACCCCCAGATCGAGACCATGACTGACAACGCCCTGACGCTTGCCCAAGACCGCCTGTTGCGCCCCGGTGGCCTGGATACCGCTGTCCTGGAGCGCACCTTCGGCCAACTGCTCGGCCCGGGTGTGGACTTCGGCGACCTGTACTTCCAGCACGCCCGGCGCGAAAGCTGGAGCGTGGAAGACGGCATCGTCAAGGACGGCGCCCATTCCATCGAGCAGGGCGTGGGCGTGCGCGCGATTGCCGGCGAGAAGACCGGCTTTGCCTATTCCGACGACATCCACGCCGGTGCGTTGCTGGCTGCGGCGCAGTCGGCACGTGCGATCTCGCGCGAAGGTGGCGCACAGACCGGACGCTCGCTGCTGCGCGGCGATGCGCGCGTGCTGTATCCGGCACTGGACCCGATCGACGGCATCGGCAACGAAGCCAAGGTCGAGGTGCTCAAGCGCCTGGACGGCTACCTGCGCGCGGCCGACCCGCGCGTGAAGCAGGTGATGGTCAGCCTGTCCGGTGGCGTCGATACCGTGCTGGTCGCCCGCACCGATGGTGTGCTGGGTGCCGATGTGCGCCCGCTGGTGCGCTTGAACGTGCAGGTGATCGTTGAACAGAACGGCCGCCGCGAGTCGGGTTATGCCGGCGGCGGTGGTCGCTACGGCTATGAAACCCTGTTTGCCGATGGCCGCCCGGAAGCCTTCGCCCGCGAGGCGCTGCGGCAGGCACTGGTGAACCTGGAGGCGGTGCCGGCGCCGGCCGGGGTGATGCCGGTGGTGCTGGGGCCGGGCTGGCCGGGCGTGCTGCTGCACGAGGCGGTCGGCCATGGCCTGGAAGGTGACTTCAACCGCAAGGGCACCAGTGTCTACGCCGGCAGGATCGGCGAGCGCGTGGCCGCCCCGGGCGTGACCATCGTCGACGACGGCACCCTGGATGGGCGGCGTGGTTCACTCAACATCGATGACGAAGGCCATCCCACCCAGTGCACCACGCTGATCGAGGACGGCATCCTGGTCGGCTACATGCAGGACAGCCTCAACGCGCGGCTGATGGGCGTGCCCCCGACCGGCAACGGCCGTCGTGAATCGTTCGCGCACATGACCATGCCGCGCATGACCAACACCTACATGCGCGCTGGCCAGCACGATCCGCAGGAAATGATCCGTTCGGTGAAGAAGGGCCTGTACGCAGTCAATTTCGGCGGCGGCCAGGTCGACATCACCAGCGGCAAGTACGTGTTCTCGGCCACCGAGGCCTACCTGATCGAGGATGGCCGGATCACCGCGCCGGTGAAGGGCGCGACCCTGATCGGCAACGGCCCGGAAACCATGCAGAAGGTGCGCATGGTCGGCAACGACCTGGCCCTGGACGAGGGCGTGGGCATCTGCGGCAAGGACGGGCAGAGTGTGCCGGTCGGTGTCGGCCAGCCGTCGCTGCTGATCGAAGGCATCACCGTCGGCGGTACCCAGGCCTGAGCACGGCGATGGCCACAGCCACCGCCATGCCCGACGGGGACTCAGTCCTCGTCGGCGTCGTCGACCGGCGCGTCTGCCTCGACATCCTCACCGGATGCCTTCAGGCCCAGGGCGGCCGGCAGCATCAGCGCGCGCAGCACCTGGAAAATCTCGCGGTAGGCGCGCGGCGGCTTGTTCTTGGCCTTTTCGGCCTGGGCGTTGCGCACCAGCGTGCGCAGCTGCTGGCGGTCGGCCTGCGGATAGTCGTTCAGCAGTGCGGCCAGCGCGGTGTCGCCCTCGGCCAGCAGGCGCTCACGCCAGTCTTCAGCGCGGTGCATCATCGCCACTTCGCGGCGACCGGTGTCGCTGTTGGCGTCCAGCGCATCGCGGATCGCGTCCAGCGCGGCATCGTCCTCGCGGCGCATGTGCTTGGCCAGGAACGCCAGCTGCCGCTTGTGCGCGATATGCGCGGTGATCCGCTTGCACTCGGCGATGTGCGGCAGCAGGTCCTCCGGGATCGGCAGGCGCGCCAGCTGGGCCGGGGTCAGCGACACCAGCTTCTCGCCCAGGGCCAGGACGTCGAGCGCGTCGCGCCGGTTCTGGCTGCGGCTCTTGTCGTGGAATTCACCGGTTTCTTCGTCGCGTCCGCGCATCGTCCATACCTGATTTCAAAAAAAGTCGCCCGGCGTGATGCCGGGCCCAACCCGCACAGGATAAAGCATTGAACGTGATCGCCCCTGAAGTCGCCGTCGGCGACGACAGCCCGGCCCGGCTGGAACGGCTGGCCGACATCTCCCAGCAGCTGTTGCAGCGTGCCCGCGCGCTGGGCGCCAGCCAGGCCGAGGTCAGCTGCAGCGAGGACCGCGGGCTGGAGGTCAATGTCCGTCTCGGCGAGGTCGAGACCGTGCAATCCACCCGTGACCGCGGCATTGCCGTGACCGTCTACTTCGGCCAGCGCAAGGGCAGTGCCAGCACCGCCGACCTGCATGAGGCCAGCCTGCTGGCCACCGTCGAGCAGGCCTGCGCGATCGCCCGCCATACCGAGGACGACCCGGCTGCGGGGCTGGCCGAGGCCGGCTTGATGGCCCGCGACTTCCCCGAACTGGACGGCTGGCACCCCTGGGAGCTGCAGGCCGACGAGGCGGTGGACCTGGCACTGGCCTGCGAGGCAGCGGGTCGCGAGGCCTATGCGCAGATCCGCAATTCCGATGGCGCCTCGGTGTCGAGCATGCAGAGCGTGTCGGTCTACGCCAATTCGCATGGGTTCATCGGCCGCGAGCGCGGTACCCACCATTCGATCGGCTGCGCGCTGATCGCCGGCACCGGCGATGGCATGCAGCGCGACGGCTGGTACACCGGCGCACTGGCCCGAGAGGATCTGGAAGATCCGGCCAGCGTCGGTCGCCGCGCCGCCGAGCGCACGGTCGCCCGCCTGCAGCCGCGCTCGCTGCCGACCCGCAGCATGCCCGTGCTGTACGCGCCGGAAGTGGCGCGCAGCCTGGTGGGCCATCTGCTGTCGGCGGTGTCCGGCGGCGCACTGTACCGTCAGGCCAGCTTCCTGCTGGACAGCGTCGACCAGCAGCTGTTCCCCGACTGGATGCAGATCGAGGAGCTGCCGCACCTGCGCCGCGGCCTGCGCTCGGCCGCCTTCGATGGCGACGGCGTGGCCACGCGTGCGTCGGCCCTGGTCCGTGATGGCGTGCTGCAGCGTTACGTGCTGGGCAGCTATTCGGCACGCAAGCTGGGCCTGCAGACCACCGCCAATGCCGGTGGCGTGCACAACCTGCAGCTGGCGGCCAATGCCGGTTCGCTGCAGGACATCGCCGCGCAGATGGGCAACGGCCTGCTGGTGACCGAGCTGATGGGGCAGGGGGTGAACGGGGTGACCGGCGACTACTCGCGCGGCGCCGGCGGCTTCCGCGTGGAGAACGGCCAGATCCAGTATCCGGTGGACGGCATCACCATCGCCGGCAACCTGCGCGACATGTTCATGGCCATCGAGGCGGTCGGCAGCGACGTCGATCCGCGCTCGCATATCCGCACCGGCTCGATCCTGGTGGGACGGATGACGATCGCCGGCAATGATTGATGCCATTGATGGCGTAAGCTAGGCCCGCCTGACGCGACCGGCCTGCCGCCGGTCGGTCAAGACCACCCAATAAAAAGGAGTTTTGTCGTGAGCGAATTCGAGAACGTCCCGGCGGCGAGCAGCGTACCTGCCGACCAGCGCACCATGGCCCTGGCAGCGCACCTGCTGGGCATCTTCACCGGTTTCATCGGCGCGCTGATCATCTGGCTGATCAACAAGGATGACGCCAGCAAGGCCTTCGTCACCGACCAGTCGAAGGAAGCGCTGAACTTCCAGATCACCGTCGCCATCGCGATGTTCGTCTGCGTCATCCTGAGCTTCGTGATCATCGGCATGATCCTGGCGCCGATCGTCGGCCTGCTCAGCCTGGTCTTCAGCATCATCGCTGCGGTGAAGGCCAACAACGGCGAAGCTTACCGTTACCCGTTCGCGCTGCGCCTGATCAAGTAAGCGGCAGCGATCAACGACGCAAGAAGAAACGCCCGGCAATGCCGGGCGTTTCCGTATTTGGCGCGGATGGTAGCGCCGGGCCATGCCGGCAAGCGCGCAGCATGGCAGCTGCACGCCTGCGATCAGTGGTCGCGTTCCACCGCCAGTGTGGCCAGCGCACGCAGCGCATCGGCTTCGTCGTGATAACCCGCCAGCGCCTGCTGCATGCGAGCGGACAGTTCGCGCAGCTGCGCCTTGGCACCGTCCATGCCGAGCAGGGCGGGGAAGGTGCTCTTGTCCTGGGCCTGGTCCTTGCCGGCGGTCTTGCCCAGCTGCTCGGAACTGGCTTCGACATCGAGGATGTCGTCGCGGACCTGGAAGGCCAGGCCGAGCGCATCGGCGAAGCCGTCCAGCTGGGCCAGCACGGGTGCGGGCGCATCACCGCACAGCGCGCCCATGCGCACCGCGGCGCGGATCAGCGCACCGGTCTTCAGCGCATGCATGCGGGTCAGGGCTGCCAGCGACTGCTGCCGGCCGGTGGCATCGATGTCCAGCGCCTGGCCACCGCACATGCCGGCCGCACCGGAGGCATGGGCCAGGGTCTGCAGGCACGCCACGCGCAGTGCCGCCGGCAGCGGCGCATCGGCCAGCAGGCCGAAGGCACGGGTCTGCAGGGCGTCACCGGCGAGGATCGCGGTGGCTTCGTCGAAGGCGATGTGAGTGGTGGGCTTGCCACGGCGCAGGTCGTCGTCATCCATCGCGGGCAGATCGTCGTGCACCAGCGAGTACGCGTGGATCAGCTCCACCGCCATCGCTGCGGCATCAAGCCTGTCCAGCGGGGCGCCGAACACCTGGCCGGCGGCATAGACCAGCAGGGGGCGCATGCGCTTGCCGCCACCGAGCACGGAATAGCGCATCGCCTGGTGCAGGCGCTGCGGGGCTTCGGCCGGTGAGGGCAGGGCGGCGTCGAGCTGGCTTTCGATACGGTCGCGCCAGCGCGCGAACAACGCCTCAGCCGTCATGGCTGGGCGGATCGAACGGTTCGGCGGTTTCGGGCTGGGCCGGATCGCTGAGCAGGCGCACGCGCAGTTCGGCCTGCTCCAGCGCCTGCTGGCACTGGCGGTACAGACCCACGCCACGTTCGTAAGCACTGAGCGAGGCTTCCAGGCTCAGCTCGCCGGTTTCCATCTGCTCCACCAGTTGTTCCAGCGATTCGAGCGACTGCTCGAACTGGGCGACGGGGGAGGCGTTTTCGGGGGACTTCTTGGCCATGCGACAAGTGTGGACGGCGCGCGCGCGAGGGTCAATTCACCAGCCGCCCGGATGCCACTGCAACTGTGCATTGTGTGCCTGCAGCCAGGCCTGCAGCGGCGCGGCAATGACTACGTCGGCGGCCGCCAGCAGCTGCCCGCCGTCGAACAGCAGGGGCAGCTGTGCGCGTCGCCAGGGCGCCAGGTGTTCGCGCTGCAGGCAGTCCTTCAACGCGGATGAATGCGTACGGCCGGGCAGCACGATGCGTTCGCCGCCCTGGCGGGCGCGCAGTTGCAGCGGGTGCTCGAAGCCGTCCGTGCCAAGCAGGCGCAGCTGGCCGCCGTCGGGCAGCTGCAGCGCCGCGCGGCCGTCCCATGTCGCCTGCCAGTCGTTCGGCAGCGCCGGCAGTTCTGCCGGCAGCAGGTAGGCATGCTGGCGCCACTGGCGGATGGCGTGCTGCTGCCAACGCACCTGCGATTGCCGATCGGCGCCTGCCGCCATCACTTCGTTCTGCACCTGCCGCAGCACATGCGCCGGCAACGGGGCTGCGTCATGGCGGCGTACCCACGCACGCAGCACGCGCGCCGCACGCTCCGGTGCGACCTGGCGCAGCAGCTCCAGCGACAGCACCCGTGGTGCTACTTCCAGGTGAGCGAGCAGCTCGGCGTCTTCTTCATCCAGCAATGCACGGGTCTGCGCGCAATGCGCGGCGCTGCCGGCCAATGCGGCCGTGGCGTGTGGCCAGCGCTGGCGCAGCAGTGGCAGTACCCGCAGGCGCAGGAAATTGCGGTCGGCGTGGTCTTCGCTGTTGCTGGGGTCTTCGATCCACTGCAGGCCGTGAGTCGTGGCGTAGGTCTGCAGGCTGCTGCGAGGCACATCGAGCAATGGCCGCCACAGCCGATGGCCGTCGAGGTGGCTGTCAGCGGTCATCGCCGCCAGCCCATCAATGCCCGAGCCGCGCAACGCGCGCAGCAGGAAGGTCTCGGCCTGGTCGTCCTGGTGCTGGGCCAGCGCCAGGGTTTCTCCAGCCTGCAATTCGGCGGTGAATGCCGCGCGGCGTGCCAGCCGGGCAGCACCTTCGAGGCCATGGCCGCCCTCACGCGCGACCTGCACGTTGTGCACGGCCAGTTCGATGCCCAGCGCAGCACATTGCTGCTGGCAGTGGCGCACCCAATCATCGGCAGCCGGTTGCAGGCCGTGGTGGACATGGATGGCACGCAGCGGCGTGCCGGCGGCCTGTGCCGATTGCCTCAGCCAGTGCAGCAGCACGGTCGAATCCAGGCCACCGCTGTAGCCGGCCAGCAGCGGTGCATCCAGCGGAACGAGGGCGGGGAAGGCAGTCACGGCGGCAAGTATAGGGTGGGTCGGCAGGGCTGCGCCCTGCACCCGCAGAGGCTGGAGCAACAGCCGAAGCAACAGCCGAAGCAACAGCAACAGCGAGCATTCCGTGGGATGGCGGGGTGGGTCCGGTTGCGGGGGACGCTGCAAGTACGTCCATGTAAGCTCGGTCGCGCCATCCATGGCGCTTACGCCCCAGCAACCGGACC
>NZ_JBSPUD010000019.1:0-101707 GCF_056861525.1 Stenotrophomonas sp. 82F1 | reverse complement strand
GGGGCGTGAGCCGCATGGATGCGGCGACCGAGCTTACATGGACGTACTTGCAGCGGCCCCCGCAACCGGACCCACCCCGCCTACCCTCAGGAAACCAGCTTCGGCTGTTGCTGTTGCTGTTGCAGTGGCCCCTGCCTCTGCAGGTGCAGGGCGCAGCCCTGCCGGCAACCCCTCCTTGACCGCAGCGGCCCGAGCCCCGGAGAATTACGAGATTAATTCTCATTTGCTGTTGCGCAGGATGCGGGCGGCAGCCTCGACGGCCCTCGATCCCGATGTTCAAGAACGTCCTGTTCCAACTGCACTGGCTGCTGGGCATCAGCGCTGGCGCCATCCTGGCCGTGATGGGCCTGAGCGGTGCCGTCCTGTCATTCGAGGATGAGCTGCTGCGCGCAGCCAATCCCGGCTTCGCCGCCATCGCCGAACACCATGCCGACAACCAGCAGCCGCTCGCCCTGAGTGAACTGGTGCCGTTGCTGCAGGCAGGCAGCGAGCGGCCGCTGCAGCGCCTGCGGGTGGATGCCAGCGGCCAGCGGCCGTCTGTTGCACGCTTTGCCGGTGGCAAGGACCACTGGGTGTATTTCGACCCCTACAGCGGCGAGCGCTTCAGCGCGTTGCGCGGGCAGGCCTTCTTCGATTTCGTCGAGGACCTGCACCGTCATCTGGTTGCCGGCGAGCGCGGCTCGTGGATCACCGGCAGCTGCGCGATCGCCCTGCTGTTCTTCGCTCTGTCCGGGTTGTACCTGCGCTGGCCACGTCGCTGGTGGCACTGGCGCAGCTGGTTGGCGGTGGAGTGGGCGCGCACGGGCCGCGGCTTCCTGTGGAGCCTGCATTCGGTGATCGGCACCTGGGTGCTGCTGATCTACCTGATGAGCGCGTTGACCGGGTTGTGGTGGTCGTTCGACTGGTACCGCAACGGGCTGACCCAGCTGCTGGGTGTCGCGCCCCCCGCCAAGCACACACTCGCCACCGATCTGTCCCTCGATCTGCACAACGTCGAGGCCACGCTGTATGCGCTGCCGGGTGTGCGCCAGGGCTTCATCGACCTGCGGCTGCCGGAGAAGCCCGGCCAAGCACTCAACGTGCGGGTGATGTCGGCGGATCCCGCGCAGCGCGGCGGCCACCATGACCGCGCACATGACCTGCTGCAGCTCGACCCGGCCACCGGCGCCGTTCTCGACGCGCGCCCCTACGCGCGCCAGGGGGCCGGCGGCCAGCTCACCACCAGCATGTTCGCCCTGCATTCGGGCAGCTTCTTCGGCATGCCCGGACGCATCGTGGTGATGCTCAGCAGCCTGGGCATGTGCCTGTTCTTCATCACCGGCTGGCTGTTGTACCTGGACCGCCGCCGCGGCCAGCGCGCCGCGCGCGCGCTGCGGCAGACCGTTCCGGCAGCAACACACCACACCGGCGGCACGCCGTGGCTGGTGGTGCATGCCAGCCAGAGCGGCCTGGCCGAACAGTTGGCCTGGCGTGCGGCGGCACAGCTGCAGGCGGCCGGCCACGGGGTGCAGGTACTGCCGCTTGCGCGCGTGACTGCCACGCAGCTGCAGGCCACCACACAGGCGCTGTTCGTGCTCAGCACCTTCGGTGATGGCGAACCCCCGGACAACGCACGGCGCAGCGCACGCCAGTTGCTGGCACAGCTGCCGGACCTTGCCGGGCTGTGTTACGGCATGCTCGCGCTGGGTGACCACCAGTACGAACGGTTCTGCGGGTTCGGCATGCAGATGGATGACTGGCTGACCCGCGCGGGTGCGCAGCCGTTGTTCGCGCGAATCGATGTCGATGCGGCTTCGGTGACGGCACTGCGCCAGTGGCAGCTGCAACTGGCCGCGCTGACCGGCATCGACACCGATGACAACGTGCTGCCAGCGGCCACGGTGATGCATGACTGGCGTCTGCTCGGCCGCACCCTGCTCAACGCCGGCAGCGTCGGTGGCCAGATCTGGAAGATCCGCCTGGCACCTCCGGCCGACGTCGATTGGCGGGCCGGCGACATCCTGCACATCGCACCACGCCACGACGCGCTGCATGTGCACGCGGTGCTTCGGGCGCATGGCCTGGATCCCCTGCAACCGGTACTGATCGACGGTGGTACCAGAACGCTGCGGGAACTGGCCAGCGAACGGGTGCTGCCCGAACCCGGCAACGCATTGCAGGTGCAGGA
The DNA here is from genome assembly GCF_056861525.1 of Stenotrophomonas sp. 82F1. Classification (NCBI taxonomy): domain Bacteria; kingdom Pseudomonadati; phylum Pseudomonadota; class Gammaproteobacteria; order Lysobacterales; family Lysobacteraceae; genus Stenotrophomonas; species Stenotrophomonas sp. 82F1. The sequence goes on along the minus strand of NZ_JBSPUD010000019.1, from coordinate 99,540 downwards.
TGCAGGGCTGTGGCTGTCAGGCCTGCCGTCACTGCCCGGGCGTGAGTACTCCATCGCCTCATGCGCCGCCGATGGCGAAGTGGAGCTGGTGGTGCGGCTGGTCCACGACGCAGCCGGCCGCGCCGGCCTGGGCTCGGGCTGGCTGGCGCTGCATGCGCCGTTGGACGGTGCGGTTGCGGCCCGCGTGCATCGCAACCCGGGCTTTCATCGGCAGCCAGGTGCACCAATGGTGCTGATCGGCAATGGCACGGGCATCGCCGGCCTGCGCAGCCTGCTGCGCGAAGCGGCGCATCACGGTGAGCACGGTCATTGGCTGCTGTTCGGCGAGCGCCAGCGCGCGCACGACTTCCTGTTCGCCGAGGACATCATCCGATGGCAGGCTGACGCGCACCTGCGGCGGTTGGATCAGGCGTACTCGCGTGATATCGACGATGGCAGCTACGTGCAGCATCGACTGCGCGCCGCGGTGGATGAGCTGCACGCGTGGCTGGCACGCGGTGCGGTGATCCATGTCTGTGGATCGCTGCACGGCATGGCCGAAGGCGTGGACCAGGTGCTGCGCGAGGCACTGGGCGATGACGCGGTGGAAACGCTGCTTGAGAACGGACGTTACCGGCGCGACGTGTATTGAGTCCGTTCGCCGGGCATGGCCCGGCGCTACCCGTCCTGGGTTTCAACGGTAGCGCCGGGCCATGCCCGGCGAAGGCGATCAGGCCATCACGCCGCCGCCCGCGCCCGACGCTCGGGCTGTATTCGGAACACGCCCACCGCTTCGGCCAGCGCCTGCACCTGGGCCTGCATCTGCGCGGTCGATGCGCCGGCTTCTTCCACCAGGCTCGCATTGCGCTGCGTGCTGGCCTCCATCTGCACGATGGTCTGGTTCACCTGGGCGATGCCCGCGTGCTGTTCGTGCGAGGCACTGCGGATACCGGCCAGCAGCCCGGCCAACTGCTGCACGCTGCTGACGATCTCGTCCATCGTCGTGCCCGCCTGCTCGGCCTGCGTACTGCCCTGGCCAACCTGCGCCACCGAATCCTCGATCAGCCCCTTGATCTGCTTGGCCGCATCCGCACTGCGCTGGGCCAGCAGGCGCACTTCGGCCGCCACCACCGCGAAGCTGCGGCCCTGCTCGCCTGCACGCGCGGCCTCCACTGCCGCGTTGAGGGCCAGGATATTGGTCTGGAAGGCGATGCCATCGATCAGCTGGATGATGTCGCCGATGCGCCGCGACGACGCGCTGATGCCCTGCATGGTCGCCACCACCTGGCCGACCGCAGTGCCGCCACGCTCGGCAACCCTGGCGGCGTCGCGTACCAGTCCATCGGCCAGCCCCGCCGCGTCGGCATTGCGGCCGACGGTGTCGGTCAGCTCATGCATGGATGCCGCGGTTTCCTCCAGATTGGCCGCCTGCTGCTCGGTGCGCTGGGAAAGATCGTGATGGCCGGAAACGATCTCGCCCACGCCCACATCCAGGCGCACAGTGGCCTGCTGGATACGGGTGACGATGTGGCCCAGCTGCGCGACAGTGGCGTTGGCATCATCCCGCATGCGCGCGAACACGCCCTGCAGGTCGCCCTCCATGCGCACGCTCAGGTCGCCGCGTGCCAGCGCGGCCAGCAGCGCCTGCAGGTCGCCCAGGTTGGTCTCGAAGGTGGACAGCAGGCGATTGATGCTGGTCGACAGCGTGCGTACGAAACCCTGCTTGCCCTCCAGCGCGATGCGACCCTGCAGCTCGCCATGCGCCGCCGCATCAACCAGCGCCGCCACTTCGGTTTCCAGCAGCGTTTCCAGCGCGCGGCTGCGCCATTCCACCGCGACACCAAGGAAGTGCTCGTCCTCGACGATGGCATTGGCGATCAACTGGTAGCGGGTGCCGGCGTGGCCGATCTCACGCTCTTCGCGCTGACGGACGCCGATCAGTCCCGCCAGCGCCGGATGCAGGCGGACCGCGTCACTGCCGAGCAATGTCTCTGCGGAATGATCCAGCAACTGCAGCAGCGCCGGGTTGGCGTAGGCCACCCGCCCTTCCGCATCAACCACCATCAGGCCGGTCTGGGCGCTGTCCAGCGCCTGCCGCACGCGCGTGTTGCCGCGTGCCACCGCGCGTTCGGTCTCGGTCCGCGCACGCAGGCGCTGCTGCATATCGACGAGGCGCTGCGCGAGCTGACCGATCTCATCATTGGCGTTGTGCACGCGCAGCGTGGTGTCGAGCCGATCATCCGCGATATCGCCTGCAAAGCGCAGGGTGTCCTGGATCGGCCGACGCACCGCACGTACCACCAGCACCAGGCTGGTGATCAGCACACCGGCCACCAGCAGCAGGGTAGCCACGAACAGCACGCTGGCCATCCTTGCGCCCGATCGCTGACGCAGTTGTGCCTGTTCCAGTGCCGCAACCTGGGCCTGCTGGAACGCGGCCAGTGCCGGGCCGACGGCCGCTGCGGTCTCGAGCAGCGACTGCGCCTCCACGTCCAGGCCGACGCGCGCGGCGGTATAGCCCAGCAATGCAGCCTGGTAGGCCTCCATGCCATTGCGTATGCGTTCCTGCACCTCGGCGGGCAGGCCAGCCAATGCCAGGTCGAAGGGCAGCTTTTCTTCGCTGGCGCGATCGGCGTGGGTGGAATCGCCATCGAGCAGCAGCAACGCTTCCTGGCGCCGCATCCGCTGCACATGCAGGGACAGCGCTGGCCGCTCCAGCGCATCCACCTGCGCCTGCAGCGCGTCGGCAGCCTGCTGCAGCTGCGCGGCCAGGCCGGCGTCGCCGCGTCCCATCTCATCCACCCGCTCGAACAATGCGGCGATGCCCTGTGAGAAGGCATCGACCGCCTCGGCCATCGCCTGCAGCGCCTTGCGCCGGCCCGCATCCATCGGCATGCCGCGCAACGCCTGCAGGTCCTGCTTCAACATCTGCTGCGTGGCCAGCAACTGGCTGCGGTCCGCAGCATCGAAACTGCGCGCATACTGGGTCTGCAGGCGCCTGGCCTCGGCCACCCGCGCCGCCAGCGAAGCAACGCGGTCACTGCCGTGCTGGTAGCTGGCCTGGTCACGGGCCGCCTGCGTACTCGCATGGCTGGTCCAGGCATGGACGGCGGCAATGGCCACCAGGCCCAGGCTGCAGACCAGCAACGTCGCCTTGAGCTTGTCGGCAACGCTGAGCCGATGTGGCTGCAGCCAGCGCAGCAGGCCAGGGAAACGGGAGCGCAACCCGACAACGCGGCTACGCAGGGACCGAAGGTGGGGAACGACGGCCGACATGACAGGCTCCAGGCGGAAGGACGCACCTGTATCGGCCGGTTTCAACAGAACTTTAGCGGTGGATTGAATCCTGCCGCGGGCAGTGGCCAGTCGTCGCTGTTGTACCGGCCGCAGGCGACCGGGGGATGACACCGGCGCGCCGCGCTTGACCTCAACCCCGGTTGCGGTAGCACAGTGGAGACCCCTGCCCGTGGTGCCTGCCATGTCCGTCGACGTCTCCCGTTACCTGCAGCGCCTGCAGCTGGATGCCCCACCACCGCTTACCCTGGCCGGGCTGACCCTGCTGCAGCAGCGCCACAACGCCCTGCTGCCGTTCGAGACCCTGACCAGCCTGCTGCGCGACGCGGTCGCCATCGACCTGGACAGCGTCCAGCACAAGCTGCTGCACGCGCAGCGCGGTGGCTACTGCTTCGAACTCAATGGCGCGTTCCTGGCCCTGCTGCAGGCCCTGGGTTTCGATGCGCAGCCACTGAGCGCACGTGTGCTGTTGTCAGCCGCCGATGGCGAGCTGACCGCGCGTACGCACCTGCTGCTGCGGGTGCATCTGCTGGGCGAGGACTGGCTGGTCGATACCGGCTTCGGCAGCCTGACCCCGACCGTGCCACTGCGCCTGCATGAGACCGCAGTCCAGGAGACACCGCATGAGCGCTACCGCGTGCAGCGGCTGGAGGATGGCGACTACATGCTCGCCTCTGAGGCCGGTGACGACTGGCGGCCGCTGTACCGTTTCGACCTGCAGCCACCGGCGCCGATCGATAACGAAGTGGGCAACTGGTACGTGTGTACGCATCCGCAGTCGAGCTTCCCCGGCCAACTGCGTGCATCACTGACCGGGCCGGATTGGCGACGCACCATCGGCAGCGGCAACTACACCGAATATCGCCCGGGCCAGGTGCCGGCCAAGCGCCCGCTGCGTGATGTACAGGACGTGCGCGAGGTGCTGCAGCAGGGCTTCGGCATGCGCCTTCCGGATGATCCGCGATTGGATCCGGCCATCGCCGACTGGCTGCAGCGGTCGCGGGCCGCGTCCGTGTAGCGCCGTTGTCGGCGCTCAGATGATGCGCAGGGTGATCGCCTTCAGCACCGCACGGGTGCGATCACGCGTACCCAGCTTGTCCAGCAGGCTGGATACATAGTTCTTCACCGTGCCCTCGGCCAGGAACAGGCTGCGCGCGATTTCCTTGTTGCTGTAGCCACCGGCCAGCAACCGCAGGATCGCCACTTCGCGTTCACCGAAGGTATCGCTGGGCGGCGCTTCGTCATGGAATCGATAACGTGCCCGTACCGGTTCGGTGCTGACCGGCAACAGCAGCGTCTGGCCGGCAGCGACCCGCTCAATGGCCTCGCGCAGGTCTGCCGGCGCTGCGTCCTTGAGCAGGAAACCCTGCGCGCCGGCCTCGCTGGCACGCAGCAGCAGGTCACTCTCGTCGAAGGTGGTCAGCAGCAGGCAGGGCGTTCTGTCGCCACGCGCACGCAGCTGGCGCAGTGCCTCGATGCCATCCAGGCCGGGCATGCGGATATCGCTGAGCACCACGTCCACCTGGTGCGTGGCAAGCCCCTGCAGCAGTGCCTGGCCATCCTCGGCTTCCAGCACCACCTGCATCCCCAGCCCCTGCAGCAACGCGCGCAGGCCGGCGCGCACCAGTGCCTGGTCGTCGGCCAGTGCGATGCGGATCGCCGCGGTGCTCATGCCGGCAACCGTGCAATCAGGTGCATGCCGCCCTGCTCGGTGCGCGCAAGCTGCAGCTCGCCCTGCATCACGGCCAGACGCTCGCGCATACCAGCAATGCCATTGCCTTCGCTGATGCGCTCGGCACGCTGGCCGTCATCGCGGATATCAACACGCAAGCGGGAATCCTCTTCGGTCATCGTCAACCACACGGTGCCGGCATCGGCGTGGCGTGCGGCATTGGTCAATGCTTCCTGGACCAGGCGCAGCACCGTCTCGGCCAGCTGCGGGTCGGTCACCCGCAGGCCTTCGGCAATCTGCACCTGCAGGCGCGGGCGTGGAAATGGCGCAGCCAGCGCATGCAGCGCGGTGTCGAGGTCCAGGCCACGATCATCACGCATCGACTGCACGACCTGGCGGATGTCGGTCAGCAGCTCACCGGACAATTGTTCGGCCAACAGCAGACCATCGCATCCGGCCAGCGCCGGATCGGCGGCCAGCGCGCGCAGGTTCAAGCGCATGGCGGTGAGCTTGTGTCCGGCCACGTCGTGCAGTTCACGCGCCAGCCGCAGGCGCTCGGCATCACGCGCACTGTCGGCCAGCAGCGCGCGCGTGGCCAGCAGGTCCGCATTGACCCGGGCCAACGCATCGCGGGCCAGTGCGGTGCTGCGCGCGTAGTGCGCCGTGAGCGCAGCGAACACCTGGAAGCCGCCGTACAGCAGCACGATCATCAACGGCTGCGGAAAGGCCGCCTGCCTGAGCACCGCATACAGCGCCATGTTGGCGGCCAGCGCAATGACCAGCACCACCCGCGGCGGCCAGTGCTCGGCCAGCTGTGCAACCAGCACCACCAGCAGGATCGGCGCGGTGCCGGTACGCGGTTCCAGCGCCACCATGGCCACCGCCAGCCCGGCCTGCACGATACCGGCGATCAATCGCACGCCCTGGCGGGTGGGCAGCTGCGAATGCGCAGCAAACAACAGCAGGAACAGGCCAAGCACCGCCCAGCGCAGGCCCGCACCCTGGGTGTGCACGCCCAGGGTCAGACCGACCACCAGGATGGTGACCAGGCCAGCCAGGCTGAGCGGTCGCAGCAGATGACGGAAGAAGGTGGGCATGACTGCATGCTGCGGGCAGCGGTGGCCGCTCGGCAATGGGTGCGGCGCATAAAGTGACTTCTGGCACGTCGAATCGATGACCACTGGCCCTGATCGCTGCGCGTGCGGCCGCACAGACTGGCCACACACCGCCCACGGAGCCACCGCCATGATCCGCACCATCCTGCTTTCCGCCACCCTCGCCGGCCTGTCGCTGGCCGCCAATGCCGCCGCCGCCGAGCTGGCCGTCAACGTGCATGACGTCCGCGCCCAGACCGGCACCCTGCGTGTCGCGCTGGTCAATACCACTGCGGCCTGGGACGGCAAGGCTGCGCCGGTTCAGGCGCAGCAGGCACGCCCACAGGGCGACAGCGCGCACTTCACCTTCAAGGACCTGCCGGCCGGCGACTACGCCGTGCTGCTGACCCATGATGAGAACGACAACGGCACGCTCGACACGAACCTGGTGGGCATGCCGGTGGAGGGCTATGGCTTCAGCAACAACCCGCAGGTGATGCGCAAGCCGACCTTCGATGAAGCGCGTTTCAGCGTGCCGGCTAGCGGCACCGCCATTGACATCAGCCTGCGCTGATCCTTCCACTCCGCCTGAGACCTGCCATGGACCGTCGCCGCTTCCTCCGTACCCTGATCAGCAGCACCGCCGGCCTGGCCCTGGGCGCGGCGGCCCTGCGCAGCGCGCCCGCGTTCGCCAACGACCCTGCACAGTTCGCCGAAGGCGTACAGGCGCATCCGTGGCTGCTGGGATGGCGCAGCGTGACCAGCGAAACGCTGGGGCCGGCCACGGTGGATCTGCAGGGACGGTTGCCGACCGGACTGGCGGGAACGCTGTACCGCAATGGCCCGGCCTGGAGCGAGCGCAACGGCCTGCGCTACGACCACTGGTTCGATGGTGACGGCATGGTCCACGGCTGGCACTTCAACGGCGACGGCACCCTGAGCCATCGCGCGCGCATGGTGGCCACGCCCAAGTTCACCCGTGAACAGAAGGCCGGGCGCTTCCTGTATCCCGCCACCGGCACCAGCATTCCCAATGCCCAGGCGGTGCGCAACAACGATGATGCCAACGTCGCCAATACGTCGGTCATCGGCATCAACGGCCGCCTGTTCGCACTGTGCGAGTCGGGCTCGGCGTTCGAGGTGCACCCGGATACGCTCGACACCCTCGGCCCGGTCACCTGGCGGCCGGATCTGGCGGCGCTGCCCTTCTCGGCGCATCCGCTGGTCGACCGCGACGGCAGCCTCTGGAACTTCGGCTCGATCAGCCTGCTCGGCGGCGCCGGCCTGCTGGTCTGGCACATCGGCAAGGATGGCCAGCTGCGCAGCGCCAACGTGATCCAGACGCCGGAGCGCGGCTATCTGCATGCGTTTGCGATGACTGATCAGCACCTGGTGTTCGTGCTGGCGCCGTTCGATTTCAACGCGGCTGGCGGCAGCTTCTTCGAGCGCATGCAGTTCGCTCCACAGCGCCCCGCGCGCATTGCCGTGGTAGCCAAGGATGCCCCGGACAAGGCACAGTGGTTCGAAGCTCCGTTCGCGGCGATCTATCACTTTGGCGATGCCTACCAGCGCGGGGACGGCATCGTGCTGCGCGCCGTGCGCCGCGACAACATGGATGAAGCACGCTCGCCGATGAAGGAGGCGATGGCCGGCGACGGTGCACATGCCAGCAACGGACGCACCTCGCTGGTCGAACTGCATCTGGACATGCGCCGTGGCAAAGCGCACTGGCAGGACACCGGCATCAGCACGATCGAGTTTCCGCTGTTCGATCCACGTACGGCGGGCAACCGCGGCGCACGCTTGTATGCACCGACGGTCGAGGGCCCGGCAACGGCGCCGTACTTCAATGCGGTCGCGGCCTTCGATGTCGACCGTGGTCGCCGCCAGGTCTGGCGCTACGGTACCGACATCCTGGCCGAGGAACATGTCTTCGTGCCGCGACCGGGCAGCCGCGATGCCGATGACGGCTGGCTGGTCGGCACCCTGCTGGACCCGGTGAACGCGCGCAGCGGCATCGCCGTCCTCGATGCACGGCATGTGCAGGACGGCCCTGTAGTGCAGGCATGGTTGCCCTACGCGGTGCCACTGGGCTTCCACGGAACGTTCGTGGCACGCAGCTGAGCCGACGCCGCGCGCACGGGCCTGATGGCATGCTGGACCGCCCGCCGTAACGGAGTCCACCATGTCCCTGGCCGATCACTGTCATGCGTTGGCCCCACTCGGCTACCTGCGCGTTGCCATCAACCTCGGCAACCCGGTGCTGGCCCAGGGCGACGCCGATGCACCACGCGGGCCATCGGTGGAACTGGCCACCGCGCTGGCGCAGCGGCTGGGTGTGCAGGCCCGCTTCAGTTGCCACGACGCGGCCGCATCGGTGGTGGCAGCAGCGAGCGACGATGCGTGGGACCTGGCCTTCCTGGCAGTGGACCCGGCGCGCGCCGACCGCATTGCCTTCAGCGAGCCCTATGTGGAGATCGAAGGCACCTATCTGGTGCGCGATGACAGTCCAGCACGACAGGTTGCAGACCTCGATCGCAGCGGGCTGCGCATCGCGGTGGGACGCGGCGCCGCCTACGATCTGTTCCTCAGCCGCGAGCTGCGCCAGGCAACGATTGAACGTGCCGACACCTCGGCCGCCGCCATCACCCTGTTCGACCAGCAGCGGCTGGATGCCGCGGCCGGCGTACGCCAGCCCCTGCAGGCCTGGGCACAGGCACACCCCGGCCATCGCGTGCTGGCAGATCGCTTCACCGTCATCCAGCAGGCGGTCGCAGCGCCCGTTGCACGATCCGCGGCGGCGTTGCAGGCACTGTTCGCCGAAGTGGAAACGATCAAGGCCGGGCCGCTGCTGGGCGAGGCCTTCGCACGTGCCGGGCAGGCGGTCACGCTGGTGCGCTGACGCACACGCCACAGCATCGCGCCTGCGCGACGGGCGCTAACCCGCGTCTGCGGCCTGCATGTGCCGCACGTGCTCGGCGGCCTGCGCATGCAACCAATCGCGGAAAGCCAGGAAACCACGGTGCCGCACCGAGCGCTGCGGATACACCAGCCAATGCGGCCACGCGGTTTTCAGGCGCAGGTCCGACAACGCAACCAACTGGCCGGAATCCAGCAGCAGCCGCGCCCGCGTGACCCGCCCCAGTGCAACACCAACGCCGTCCAGTGCCGCGCGATGGTGGGCTTCGGAATCATCCAGCACCGCCACGAACCGCGCAGGCGGGCGTTCGCCGATCAGCGCGAACCATGCGCCCCACGCGCCGTCGGGGTCTCCCAGCAGCGGCCACTGCGCCAACGGGACGTGGCCGATGCCGCCCATGCGCTCGATCAGTGCCGGGCTGGCCATGGGCAGCAGCCATTCGTCGAACAACGGTTCCACCACCAGTCCCGGCCATTGTCCGCTGCCCAGCCGCAGCGCTGCATCGAACTGCAGTTGCCGGTCGAAGTCGATCAGCCGCTCGCTCGACTGCAGATTGATTTCGATCTGTGGATGCGCGGCCACGAAGTTGCCCAGCCGTGGCACCAGCCATGCGCTGGCCATCGACGGCACGGCGCTGAGGGTGAGCACATGCTCGGGTCGCGCAGCGTAGGGCTGGAAGGCGTCGTTGATCGCATCCAGGTGGGGGCCGACCTGATCCAGCAGGCGCTGCCCTTCCAGGGTCAAGGCCACACCCCGCGCCTGCCGTATCAGCAGCGGCTGGCCCAGGCGCTCTTCGAGCTGGCGCATCTGATGGCTGAGCGCACTGACCGTCAGGTTCATCGACGCGGCGGCGCGGGACAGGTTGCCCAGGCGTGCGGCAGCGACGAAGCCCTGCAGGGCATGCAGCGGGGGGCGGGACATAAGCCTTGAATTCCTCTCAAGTCGACCTTGCGGAAATGTCGCTTTTTGCACCCCCATGCTGCCCGTATCGTGCATTCCACTCAAGTGGAGGAACGATCATGAACATCTTCAGCGGTCTGTTGTTCCTGCAGGGTCACGTGACCAACGTCGCCCTGGCCCAGCGTCTGGCCGAACCAGTTCCCGCAGCGCCCGATGCGCGCCGGGCACCGCGACCGGCCAACGTCCCGGCCACCTCGGGAAGTGTCACCACCCGCGCTGCAGGTGCTCCGGCAACCACGGCTCGGGATCGATAGCGAGCGCGCGATATGCATCGATGGCGTCGCGCAGTGCGGCCACTCCGACGGGGGAGCGCAGGCTTTCCTCTTCCGGCACCTGCGCTGCGGCCCAGTCATGCAGCCGGTCCAGACGCTGGACCATCGCCGCCCGCAGCCACGGCCGCAGCGGATACGTGCGATAGCCCTGCTGTGCCAGCGCACGTACCGCCTCGGCCAATGCGGCGTTGGCCCCGCGCACCCATTCGGTGCGCCCGCCAGCCTTGTCCTGCACCGTCATCGGCGCCGGCGCACGATGCAGCTTGAAGGGCCGCCGCAACTGCAGTTCCAGATCACGCGCATCGCGCTCGGATTCCGCTTCGACCAGCGCCCCCGCTTCCAGATCGAAGAACTCGAACCAGCGCCGATGCAGCGCACTGATCCGGCCCAGCGGATCGCGCGAGAAACCAATCTTCGCGTAGTCCTCCCAGGCACAGGGAAAGACGTAGGCGAACACGCGGCCATCGATGCGGATATCGGAGTCCATGGCCACAGGATCACCTGACGGGCATTCGCAGGATGTGCAGCCAATGCCCATGACAGGCAGGCTTCCGGCTACGCTTGCACGCCATGCCTTCATCACACGCCCCTCGCCTGCCGGTGTCATCGATCACGATCGATGCCCTCTCCCTCGACATCCTCCAGCGGCAGCATGCGGAACTGCGACGACCGCCGGCCTCGCTGACCAAGCTGATGACGGCCTACACCGCGTATGACCTGCTCGCGCAGTCGGGTGGTTCGTGGTCGGACACCATCGCCATCGATCCGTGCGACGTACACGAGGTGGCCGACGATGAAACGCGGATGGGCCTGGTGCCCGGCGAACGCATCGCCCTCGGCAGACTGCTGGAGGGCCTGATGGTGGTTTCCGGCAACGATGCCGCGCTCGCCCTGGCCCGTCACCTGGCCGGATCGCAGGCGGCGTTCGCGCAGCACATGAACGACCACGCGCGGGCGCTGGGCCTGCACGATACGCACTTCATCTCCGCGTCCGGCATCACCACCCCGGGCCATCTGTCGACCGCGCGCGACATGGCGATGCTGGCCGCCCACCTGCTTGCCCGCTACCCCGATCTGCTGGCAATCACCGCACAGCGCAGCTTCGCGCACCGCACGCTGCAGAAGGCGAACCAGAACGCCCTGCTCGGCGAGAACGGTGTGGATGGCTTGAAGACCGGTTACACCCAGGCTGCGGGTTTCTGCCTGGCGGCCACCGCCCGTCGCAGGTGCGCTGGACACGCCCTGCCGCTGCGCCTGATCAACGTGGTGCTGGGCGCTGATTCCCGTGCGTCGCGCGATGAGCAGGTGCGGGCGCAGCTTGATGCGGGCTTTGCCATTGCCGCGGCGGCCGAGGCCCAGCGTGTGTGACGGGCAGACCGGGCAGACACCACGGGCAATGCGCTCTATAGTCCAGCGCCCGAAGGAGTACCCCATCGATGGATCGACGTCTCTTGTGCTGGATGCTTGCGCTGTTCTGCACGTTCTCTGCGGCACTCACCCATGCCGGTGAACTCAGCCCTGCCGAGACCGACGCGTTGCAGCAGGATGTGCGATCGCTGCTGTCCACGTTCGCCCGCAGCGATACCGATGCCATGATCGAGCGCACGCATCCCAGCGTGAAGCGGTTTGCCGGCGGCGATGCGGCGTATGTGAAGGCCACGCGCGAAACGATGAAGGCGCTCGACGACTTGGGCCTGAAGATCATCAGCGATGATATCGGCGAACCGACCCGCACCTATGCTGCCGGCGACGAAGAAGTCTGCTTCGTGCCGCGGACCACGGTATTCACCGTCGACGCGCAGACCGTGAAAAGCCTCGCCTTCATGATCGCCATCCGCCCGGTGGGCGGTACGCAGTGGCGCTACATCGATGGTGCCGCGATGCAGGCGATGCCGGAGCTGCTGCGACAGCTGTTGCCGGACCTGCAGCCCGACGTGCCCCTGCCACCGCTCAGCGTCGAGCGACTCTAGGCGGGCTTCGTCCACACGATTCAGGCGCTGCGCTTGACGATGGCGACGATCACGCGCTCCAGCTCGGCCTCGGCGGCCGCATGTTCCACCGCACCGGCCGCAACCGCTTCAGACAGGGTTTCGGCGGCACCAAGGATGGCCCAGAAGCCGGCGGCTGGCACGACCTCTCCCGCTGCGAACGGGCCCAGCCACTGCGCGCACTTGTCGATGAAATCCTGCTGATAGCAACGGCGCACCGCACGCAGTTCCGGTGATCCCGCCAGCGCGGCGAGAATGTCCTGGATCTCGCTGCCCTGCGACAGCACGCAATCGATGTAGCCGGAGGCGATGGCGTGCGCGCGATCCTTCAGCCGCGCCTTCGCGCTGCCGATGCGCTCATCGAAGACCACGGTCTGCCTCTGGTCATAGTCGGCATACAGCGCAGCCAGCAAACCGTTGCGGGTTTCGAAATGGTCGTAGGCCAGCGGCTTGGCGACGCCGGCCGCCTCGGCCAGGCGGCCCAGGGTCAGCGCATCGGTGCCCTCTTCGCCGACCAGCGCCCACGCCACGTCCAGCAGCTGGCGGGCACGCTGTTCGCGGGTCAGGCGGCGACGGGGCTCGGGCGCGGCAGGTCTGGAAGGCAAGGGAGATCGTCAGGGCGCGGGGGTTCCGATCTTACGTCCGATGTCCACCGCCGTCTGCAGATGCGTTTCGGCCATGCCGCTGTCGGCATCCAGCAGCAGCGTGGATGACAGCACCGGCGCTCCGCAGTAATCGAAGATGCCCTGGTCGATCTGGGCCTTCATCGCCTCGCCATAGCCACGCCGGTCGATCATCTCCTGGCCGGCGCCGCCCAGCCCCACCAGATGCACCTGCAGCCGCTGCAGCTTCTTTTCCACCTTGCCATCGGCGCCTTCCTCATAGGCCCAGCCCTGAGTGAACACGCGATCGATCCAGCCCTTCAGCAGCGCCGGGAACGACCACCAGTAGAGCGGGTAGACCAGCACGAGCGTGTCGGCCGCATCCAGCCGCGCGTGCTCGGCGGCCACATCGGCCGGCAGCGTGGTGGTCCTGCGGAAGAACGCGTGGTCCTGCGCATTGAAGCGTGGATCGAAGCCTTCCGCCATCAGATCCACGGTGGTGACCGTGTTGCCGGCATCGGCGTTGACGATCGCCTCGCCGATCCGCGCGGCCACGGCATGGGTGAGCGAGGAGGGTTCAGGGTGGGCTACGACGATATGGGTATGCATGACGGGCTCTGGCAGTTCATTAGTTACCAATGGTAACTATGATTGCCGCCAGCACCAGCACCATCGGTGGAATGCTGTCGCGCATCGCGGCCACGCTTGTGCACATTACAGCCACGCCGGGCTGCCATCGTCTTGATGCCTGTCAGGGGATGCTTGCCGCACCACCGCAGCATTCGCACGACATCACACCATGCAAAGCAACAATGAACGACCCACGACGCTTCCGCGCCTGCTCCTTGTGGAAGACCAGCTCGATCTGGCCGATCTGATGGAACAGGCCCTGACCGACGAAGGCAATGAGATCGCCCACGCCAACAGTGTCTTCGAGGCATTGGGCATGCTCGACAGTGACCACTTCGATGGCGCCGTGCTGGACGTGGAACTTCGTGACGGCGTGGTGTTTCCCGTTGCCGATCGGCTGCTCGAGCTCGGCATCCCCTATCTTTTCGCTTCGGCGGTATACGACCAGCTGGTGCCAGTCAGGCATCGGCGTGCGCCGTTCCTGGCCAAGCCGTTCCATGTGCAGGGCCTGCAGCGCGCGGTACGTGAAGCGCTCGGCAGGACGCCCCCCTCACCTGCACCGTCGCACTGACCGGCCCGTAACTACGGCTTGAACAACCCGTTGAGCTCGGCACCTGACGGGGTGCCCGGCAGCCCGTCGAATGATCCGCTGCCGAGCATCTGCTCCGATGCCCTGAGAAAACCCGCCCACGCACTGCGGGCCAGCGCACCGCCGACACTGACCCGGCGCACGCCGAGGCTGGCCGCCTGCTGCAGCGTCATCTGCCCGGGCGAAGCAATCAGCAGGTTGACCGGCTTACCACCGGCGGCATCCACCACGGCGCGGATCTGCGCTGCGCTGCGGATGCCAGGCGCATACAGGCAATCGGCACCCGCCTGCGCATAGGCGCGGATGCGGGCCAACGTATCGTCCAGATCGGGGCGCCCGACAAAGAAGTTTTCCGCGCGCCCCACCAGCATCACGTCGTGCCCGCTTTCGTCGATGGCACGGCGCGCTGCGCGGAGGCGGGCCACGCTGTCTTCGATGCTGCGTAGCGGATGTTCCGCATCGCCGGTGGAATCCTCGATCGACAGGCCGGCCACGCCGGTGGCGATCGCCATCGACACACTCTCGTGCACCGCCTCCGGGCTGCTGCCGAAACCATCTTCGAAGTCGGCGTTCACCGGCAGATCGGTTGCCGCCACCATCGTGCGCAGATGGGCCAGGATCTCGCTGCGCCCCATCGCCCCGTCAGGCTGCCCGTGGGCCCAGGCATGGCCGGAGCTGGTGGTGGCCAGTGCCTGCGCACCCAGCCGCGCCAGCGCCACGGCGCTGCCGACGTCCCAGGGATTGGGCAGCAGGAAGCAACCGGATGCATGCAGTGCCCTGAAGGCAGCCCGGCGGTTCTGGATCGCGTCGACACTCATCACGGACTCCTGGTTCATACGCCTTCCCAAACTGCCAACAGGGCAACGGTCACTTGGCAGCGCGCTTCGCGGCGCCGCCACCCGGTTCTGCCGTCGTCTGCAACGGCAGCCCCTGCAGCACCGCCTTGTCCACCTTCGCCGCCACGCCAACACTGCGCCCGGCCAGGTTGGCCACCTGGTACTGCACCGCCACGCCCAGCACCTGGGTCGCCTCGGACAACGTCAATCCATAGGCCTGGCGCAGCCACTGCAGCATGCCCGAGGTGGCGATGCGCAGCGCATCATCGCTGGAGCCGCCCTGGCCCAGGGTCATGATCTGCGTTGCCGATTCCACCCGCGGCGTTGCGATCGCATGCTGCTTCAGCAGCTCGACCTTCACCTCCACATCCAGCGACGTCTCCAGCGCCCACTGCGTGGTTTCGCCATCGCCCTGCAGCGCGTGGCCATCGCCCAGGTACATCAGGGCGCCAGGCTGCTGCACGGGCAGGTAGACCGTATTGCCTTCAACCACGGCGTTGAAATCCATGTTGCCGCCGAAATCGGCGGTATCGCCGGTGGAAAACGGCGGGTAACCGAAGCCGGGCGCCAGCGCCAGGCCACCGAGCATCGGCTTCACCGGCACTTCGAAATGCCGCAGGCCACCACTGGCTCCCTGCGGACGGGCGACGCCCCTGCTGCGGTCCAGCTGCCAGCGCACGGGCTTGCCCAGCTCGCTGGCTTCGGCGGCCACCCGCGGCGTCTTCAAGCGCCCCACGAGGCCATCCAGGCTGTCGGCGTGGTCGCGGTTGAGCTTCAGCGAAGTGAGCGTGATCGCCAGCGTATCGCCCCGTTCTGCACCGACCACGAAGAACGGCCCGACCTGCGGGTTGCCGAACAGCGCACGGGTAATGCCCTTCTCGTCGACGCCGCCGGAATCCAGCGTGCGGGTCTGCACCGAGTCCCCCGGCCAGATCACCAGCACCGGCGCGCGGTCGGCGCTGAACGTATTGGAATAGTCGGTCGGCGTGAACACATGGCGCTGCGGTGCGGTCGAGCCCCGCGCCGGTACCTTCCAGGCACTGAAGGCGTGGACGGCACGCGCGTCGCGGTTGTTGGTGTCCGGCTGATCGCTCTGTCCCTGCATCCGTGTACCGTCAATGCGCCCATCGAACTGGTAGCGCTGGCCCTGGCTGTCGGTGGCGGTGAACAGCATCTGCCCGGCGCCGAGGGTGCCGATGACCGGGTCGGCGTCCATCCGGCCGACGATACGCCCGTCATGCACGTCCAGATGCAGGGTCTGGTAGTTCCTGTTGCCCCACAGGTCGGTGGCAACGATCCATTGTTCGGCAGCCAGCGCATTCAAAGGCAGCAGTGCCAGCAGCAGTGCGGGCAAGCGTGGGGAAATAGGCACGGCGCAGGCATCCAGGAGCGCCGACATGGCGGGTTGACGCAGTGTAGGAACACCCTGGCAACCTCCGCAGTGTCGAACGTAATGCGGCCCGGCGGCATCGCCCCGGCAAGGGGGATGGTCGGCAGGCGCAATTTCCACTATCTATAGGCAGCCTTCCAGCACGCGTCCGCCATGCAACCAAGCGGACGATGGCATTTTTCAAACGACCGCTTTAAACACCACTAATTTCGCCGAACTGGACAGCATCCTCAGCTTCCGCCAGACTGCCGCCCTTTCCCGTCAATCGGATCCCATGGCGAAGCTGCTGGTCCTGCATGGCCCCAACCTCAACCTGCTCGGCACCCGCGAGCCGGAGGTCTACGGCCACACCACGCTGGCCGACATCGACCAGGCGCTGGCCGCCCAGGCCGCTGCCGCAGGTCATGCGCTGGAGAGCCTGCAGTCCAACGCCGAGCACGTGCTGGTGGATCGTGTTCAGGCCGCACGCAACGACGGAACCGCCTTCATCCTGATCAACCCGGCCGCCTTCACCCATACCTCGGTTGCCCTGCGCGATGCGCTGGCGGCCGTGGCCGTGCCGTTCATCGAGATCCACCTGTCCAACCCGCATACCCGCGAGCCCTTCCGCCAGCACAGCTATTTCAGCGACAAGGCCGTTGGCGTGGTGTGTGGCTTCGGTGCCGACAGCTACCGCTATGCGATGGATGCGGCGTTGGCACGCGTGCAGGCTGCCGCCGCGTCATGAGCCTGTCGCGCGTCCTCGCCAGCGTTGTGCTGTGGGCCGGCCTGTGCGGCATCGCCGCCGCGTCCGACCGTGAGGCCGAAGGCATCGACTGCGCGCACCCGACCACCACGATGGAGAGCGACCTGTGCGCCTCGGACGTGGCAGCGGCCGCCGACGTCGAACTCAACGCCGTCTACGCCCAGGCCCGCAGGCAGCTGCGCACGCCGGCCAACGGCGGCAGCTGCAGCTACTGCGGCAACGCCGAGCAGGAACTGGTGCTGGCCCAGCGCGCATGGATGCAGCTGCGCGACCACGACTGCCAGGCGGTGTATGCCCTCAATTCCGACGGCACCGCGCGCAACGGCGCGCAGATGCGCTGCCTGATCACCCTCGCGCGCGACCGCACCCGGCAGCTGCGTGACTTCTACGAACTGCTTTGACCCGAGCGCAACGCGCTTCCCACCACACTGACATCAAAGAGCAAAGAGGCCACCATGGATCTCCGCAAAATCAAGAAGCTGATCGACCTGCTGGAAGAGTCGAACCTGGCTGAAATCGAAATCAAGGAAGGCGAAGAGTCGGTGCGCCTGTCGCGCGCTCCGGTGTCCGGCTACGGCATGATGCAGGCCCAGCCGCAGATGATGATGGCCGCCCCGGCCGTCGCCCAGCCGGCCACCCCGGCAATGCCGATGCAGTCGCCGACCGAAGCCTCCACCGGCGGCACCGCCAAGCCGGGCAACGCCCTGCCGGAAGGCCACGTGCTGCGCTCGCCGATGGTCGGCACCTTCTACGCCTCGTCCGCTCCGGACAAGCCGGCGTTCGTCAGCATCGGCCAGCAGGTCAAGGCCGGCGAGACCCTGGCCATCATCGAAGCGATGAAGATGTTCAACCCGATCGAAGCCGATGCGTCGGGCACCATCGTCGCCATCCTCGGCGAGAACGGCCAGCCGGTGGAATTCGACCAGCCGCTGTTCGTGATCGGCTAAGGGGCGGCTGCCATGCTCGACAAAGTCGTCATCGCCAACCGAGGGGAAATCGCGCTGCGCATCCTGCGCGCGTGCAATACCCTGGGCATCCGCACGGTGGCCGTGCACTCCACGGTCGACCGCAACCTCAAGCACGTGGCCATGGCCGATGAATCGGTCTGCATCGGTCCGGCGCCGTCGGCGGAAAGCTACCTCAACATCCCGGCGTTGATCGCCGCGGCCGAGGTCACCGACGCCCAGGCCATCCACCCGGGTTATGGCTTCCTGTCCGAGAACGCCAACTTCGCCGAGCGCGTGGAAGAGTCCGGCTTCATCTTCATCGGCCCGAAGGCAGACACCATCCGCCTGATGGGCGACAAGGTCGAAGCGATCCGCGCCATGAAGTCGGCCGGCGTGCCGTGCGTGCCCGGCTCGGGCGGCCCGCTCGGCGATGACATCGTCGCCAACACCAAGATCGCCCGTGAGATCGGCTACCCGGTCATCATCAAGGCCGCCGGTGGCGGCGGTGGCCGCGGCATGCGCGTGGTGCATGCCGAAGCCTCGCTGAAGACCTCCATCGAGACCACCAAGAGCGAGGCCAAGGCCGCGTTCGGCAATGGCGAGGTCTACATGGAGAAGTTCCTGGAGAATCCGCGTCACGTGGAGATCCAGGTTCTGGCCGACGGCCAGGGCAATGCCATCCATCTCGGCGAGCGCGACTGCTCGATGCAGCGCCGTCACCAGAAGGTGGTCGAGGAAGCACCGGCACCGGGCATCACCACCGAGCAGCGCGAGCAGATCGGCAAGGTGTGCGTGGAAGCCTGCATCCGCATCGGCTACCGCGGCGCCGGCACCTTCGAGTTCCTGTACGAAGACGGCCGCTTCTACTTCATCGAAATGAACACCCGCATCCAGGTGGAGCATCCGGTCACCGAGATGGTCACCGGCATCGACCTGGTCGCCGAACAGCTGAAGATCGCTGCCGGCCAGAAGCTGTCGATCAAGCAGAGCGACGTGGTGCTGAGCGGTCATGCGATCGAGTGCCGCATCAACGCCGAAGACGCCGAAACGTTCGTGCCGAGTCCGGGCACCATCACCGGCTTCCACGCACCGGGCGGCCCCGGCGTGCGCGTCGATACCCACATCTACAGTGGCTACCGCGTGCCGTCGAACTACGACTCGATGATCGGCAAGCTGATCGTGCACGGTCCGGACCGCGAGACCGCCATCGCCCGCATGCGGGTGGCGCTGAGCGAGATGGTGGTCGATGGCATCAAGACCAACATCGCCCTGCAGCAGCGAATCATGCGCGACAAGGGCTTCCAGGCCGGTGGCCAGAACATCCACTATCTGGAAAAGCGCCTTGCCGAGCGCAAGAGCAAGCCGATCGCCTTGACCTGATCGGCTGCGGTTGTTGCCACACATGAAAAGGGCGGGGATTTCCCCGCCCTTTTCTGCTTTTTGCTTTCTGTAGAGCCGAGCCATGCTCGGCTGCTTTCCGGCAAGCCAGGCATGGCCCGGCCCTGCTGGATCCGCTTCAACGCTTGCCGGCGACTTCCGCGGGAATCTGCGAGTTCGCCAAGGGACGCACACCGTTCGGCGAGGTCGGATCGACGATCACCATGGTCTCGCTGGAGCCATCGGGCCACACCACCTGGAAGGTGCTGCCGGCCGGCAACGACGAGAACGGCACGCCGCTCTGCGCGCGGTAGACGGCGGCCACCTGGCTGGCACCGGCGCGGCGCACGTCTTCCTGTGTCTTCACCGAGGTCAGTTCCACCTTCGACAGGCGCCGGTAGCGGTCCTCGTAGGTGTCGATCATCAGCAGGCCCACGGCACCGGCCGAGTACGCCACGAACAACACCACCCAGAACCAGAACTTGGCCCCATGCAGGAATCGACGGTAGTTCATCGCCCGTCCCTCGTTCCAATCAATCGCTTGATCCATTCCTTCATTTTCCCCGCACCTTGCCGCGAAACCGCGGCGTCATACACAAATTCACGGAAGTCCTGCGTTCCATCCGGCGAACAGATCCCTCCATTCGCACAAAAACTGTTGACCAGCACGCTGTCGGCTCCACAGGGAAGACCGAGTTCGCAGGCCGCAACCCGCCATGCCAGTTCACTCAGCTGTTCACCGGCGACCATGCCGGTGAGCGCCTTGTCGCCGGCCGCGCGCAATCCCATGCCCGGCGCGATCGCCATATAGGCTTCCGGATCGCGCGAGGTACGCACGCGCTCGACCAGATCACGGCGGTACTGCTCGTTGTCGTGCAACGGCTCACCTTCGGCAAACAGCGCCGCTTCGGCAGCGAGGTTGCCCTGCTGGGCCGCACGACGACGCTCACCGAGCACCAGCGCCGGCCCCAGCTTGTCGCCGGGCACGAAGCCACCGCAGCGCTGCGCCACTCGTTCGCGCGCCGCCACCATCACCGGTGCGGCACCCAGGCCGAGGCCGGCCAGTACGTTGTTGTCCAGGCGATAGCCGCCCGGATCAACGGCGTACTGCGCGCAGTAGTCATAGACCCGGCTGAGCATCCACCGCGCCTCATGGTTGCCCTGGTCGGCCTGCACGCGCAGTCGCTGCGCGTAGGCGTACAGATCGGTGGCATCTTCGATGTCGGCGCGGATATCCAGCGGCAGGCCTGAAGGCAGCGCGGTGCCCCGTTCGAAAGCAGCCAGGCGGCGTGCCAGCGCTTCCGGCATCACCGGTGCCAGCGCCCCCTGCGCATCGCTGGCCTGGGTAGCCAGCGGCACGTCGACGCGCGCGTCCATGTCCCGGCCGTGGCCATTGGCCCGATAACCGGCCACGCCCAGCACGGCCACGGCCGGCAGGACGAGCAACCAGGTTTTCAGGGTCGGGGCGAAAGCCATCGGCAACGGTCGGTGGTACGGCGCACAGGAAAGCGCCGAGTTTAGCAAGGCCCGTGAGGCCTGTCTGAATCGGCTTCGTTCATCCCGGGGTGGCATCTCAGGCAATACGGAGACGCCCCGATGGTCTAGCATGGCCCCCTTTCCCGCGATTGCCCTCACCGCCATGCCGTTCCTGGAACTGACCCTGCGTTGCACCGAAGCCACCCAGCCCCGCTATGAGAATGCGCTGGAGGACATCGGCGCGCTGGCGGTGACCCTGCTTGATGCCGAAGCCGACACCAGCAACGAGCAGGCCATCCTGGAGCCCGGCGTGGGCGAGACCCCGCTGTGGGATACCCTGGTGCTCAGCGCGCTGTTCCCGGCCGACAGCAACGCCCTGCTGCTGCTGGCCGCGCTGGAAGCCTTCGACCCGGAACTGGACTGGAGCAACGGCAGCTTCCGCGCCGTGGCAGACGAAGACTGGGAGCGCGCGTGGCTGGACCAGTTCCAGCCGATGGACTTCGGCAGCCGTACCTGGATCGTGCCGTGGAACCATGAGCTGCCGGAGGCCGCGCAGGCTGCCGACGCCGCCATCGTGCGCCTGGATCCGGGCCTGGCCTTCGGCTCGGGCACCCACCCGACCACCGCGCTGTGCCTGCGCTGGCTGGACCAGTTGGCCGTTGATGGCCAGCTGCAGGGCCAGCGCGTGCTCGACTTCGGCTGTGGCTCGGGCATTCTCGCCCTGGCCGCGCTGAAGCTCGGTGCCGCCCAGGCCATCGGCGTGGACAACGACCCGCAGGCGCTGATCGCCACCGCCGACAATGCCGAACGCAATGGCGAACAGGCACGCATGCAGGTGTACCTGCCGCAGGACGAACCGGTCGCCACCTACCCGATCGTGGTCGCCAACATCCTGGCCTCCGCGTTGGATGCACTGGCCGAACTGCTGGCCGCCCGCGTCGCCACCGGTGGCCGCATCGCCCTGTCGGGCATCCTGCATGGCCAGGAAGACGAACTGCTGCAGCGCTATGCGGCATGGTTCGACGACCTGCAGGCCACCCAGGATGGCGACTGGATGCGCATCACCGGCGTACGCCGCGCCTGATCGTGGTTGAATGACCGCTGGATCCGAGCCCGCGCCCTGAGCATGTCCGAGCCGAACCCACCGCGCCGTCCCCTGGCCACGTTCCTGCGCACCGCGCCGGGGCGCGATGTCGCGCCTGAGACCACGGCACCGCGAGAACCGGGGCCGCCCGATGCAGCGCCGGTGATCGACGACCTCGACCCGGCAACGGACATCGCGGCGGCAACAGCAACAGAACCGCCGCCCGCCGATGATCCAATCATCGAGCCGGCGCCCACTGCCACGCCCGGCATCGCCGTCACCGCCACCGATGCGCCCAGCTTCCTCGGCGTGCGCCCGCGCGCACTGCCAACCCCTCGCTGGCATTGGCTGCTGGTGGCCGCACTGGCGCTGCTGCTGTTGCTGCAGAGCGTGCTGGCCGATCGTGCACGGCTGGCCGCCGATGCCGGCACCCGGCCGTGGATCAGCGCGCTGTGCAACGTGCTGCGCTGCACGCTGCCGGCCTGGCGCGAGCCCACTGCATTCACCATGACCAGCCGTGAAATCCGCCCGTTGCCGGCCCAGGCCGGCGTGCTGCAGATCCAGGCCAGCATCCGCAACGACGCGCGCTGGCCGCAGGCATGGCCGGATCTGCGCCTGTCGCTGTCCGATGCCGATGGTCGGGTGATCGGCACCGGCGTGTTCGCACCGGCGCAGTACCTCGGTGAAAACCCGGGTGCGGCCGCGCTGGAACCGGGACAAAGCGCACGCATCGCCTTCCGCGTGCAGGAGCCTGCCGCATCCACGGTCGCATTCACCTTCGAGTTCCTTTGACCTGGGCCGGGCCGCCCGGCCGTGGCAGGTCGGGCACGCTCGCGCTAGACTGACCGCCATCACCTCATCCGGTCCGGCGCCCCGCGTGCATGGACCAACCAGATCGGGAACCCCCTTGAACGCTGTCCTTTCTCGTCCTGACAACAGTCGTGGCGCTGCCCGGCCACCGCTGCGCGAACATGTGGCCCAGTCCGTGCGCCGTTATCTGCGCGACCTCGATGGCTGCGATGCGGACGATGTCTACGAGATCGTGCTGCGCGAGATGGAGATTCCACTGTTCGTGGAAGTGCTCAACCATTGCGAAGGCAACCAGAGCCGCGCGGCGGCGATGCTGGGCATCCATCGTGCCACCCTGCGCAAGAAGCTGAAGGAATACGGCATCAGCGCGTAAGCGCCGCCCGCCGGGCATGGCCCGGCGCTACCGATTCCGGGTCCACCTGGTTCCCGTAGATCCACCCCATGCGTGGATGGAAGTCCGCCGGATCACCCGCCGCCGCCCGCCTTCCAGTAGTACCGCACCACGTGGAAGAACACCGGCGCGGCGAAGCACACTGAATCCAGCCGATCGAGCATGCCGCCATGGCCCTCGATCATGTTGCCCCAGTCCTTGATGCCGCGGTCGCGCTTGATCGCCGACATCACCAGGCCGCCCCAGAACCCCATCAGGTTGATCAGCAGCGACAGGCCGAATGCCTGCAGCGGCGTGAACGGGGTGATCCACCAGAGCGCGGCACCCAACGCGCTGGCACAGAGCACGCCGCCGACGAAGCCTTCCACCGTCTTCGACGGCGACAGCTTCGGCGCGATCAGGTGCTTGCCCAGCAGCTTGCCCCAGATGTACTGCAGCACGTCCGACGACTGCACCACGATCACCAGGAAGGCGAACAGCAGCACGTTGCGCGCCGGATCGTAGCCCGGCACACGCAGGTTCAGCAGCAGCGGCACGTGCGAGATGCAGAACACGCAGATCATCAGGCCCCACTGCACCTTCGACGTGCGCTCCAAGTAGTGAGTGGTATCGCCGCCGATGGTGGCCAGGATCGGCAGGAACAGGAACGCGTACACCGGGATCAGCAGCGTGTACATGCCATACCAGTCGATCCACACCAGGTAGTACTGCCACGGCAGCACGATGTAGAACGCGGCCAGCAACGCGTAGTAGTCGCCTGATCGTGTCGGTGCCAGGGTGATGAATTCGCGCAGTGCGAACAGCGAGATGATCGCGAACAGCACGATCACGCCGGCGCGACCGAAGAACAGCGCCAGCCCCACCACGATGGCCATCACCCACCACGCGCGGATGCGCGAAACCAGATTGGCGATCACTGCGCTGGGCGTGCCGCGCTGGCGCCAGCGCAGGGTTTCGGACACCAGCGTGGCCAGCACCAGCACCGCGCCTACGCCGGCAAACAGCAGGCCGGTCTGCTGGCCCACGCTGCGCGCGGCCAGATCACCGGACATATCGATCATGAAGCTCATGCGCGGCCTCCGTTCGGGGCCAGGGCCAGCAGCGCCTGGCGGCTGCGCGACAGGAACGCCGCCTTGTCCTCATCGGCCTGCAGGCGCAGCGGCGTACCGAACGTCGCCGTGCACAGCAGCGGCAGCGGCAGGAAACGCCCCTTCGGCATCACCCGCTTCAGGTTGTCGATCCATACCGGCACGAACTCCAGCTCCGGGCGTTGCCGCGCCAGATGGTAGATGCCGCTCTTGAACGGCAGCAGCGGCTCGTCACCAATGTTGCGCGTGCCTTCCGGAAACAGGATCAACGAACAGCCCTCATCCACCGCGTCACGCAGCACCTGCAGCGGATCCTGGTGGCGGTTGCCCGCCTCGCGTTCCACCAGCACGCCATTGAACACCGCGTCGATCAGATAGCGCCGCAGGCCGTCGCGCTGCCAGTACTCGGCGGCGGCGACGGGCCGCACCTGGCGCCGCAGTGCCGGCGGCATCGACGACCAGATCAGCACGAAGTCACCATGACTGGCGTGGTTGCCGTAGTAGACGCGGTGCTCGCTGGACGGCGCGCAGCCGACCCACAGCGCGCGTGCGCCGGTCACGACGTGGATGGCCGCACTGCAGGCGCGGGCGATCAGTTCAGCGAACATCGGCACCTCCGGTCAGGTCTGCGGCCACAACACGGCCAGCAGCAGGGCAGCGAACTGCAGGAGGGTGGCGGCGTACTGGCTCACCAGCAGGCGACGCATGCCGATCCAGCGCGCATCCCAGCCACGCGTCGGCGCCTGTGCGTCCCGCCTGCGCAGGCCGGCCGTGTGCAGTGCCTGGTCCACCCGTTGTGCCGCGTCTTCGCCCTGCAGGCCTTCCTGCTGCAGCAGGCGCAGCAGGCTGGCATCCAACTGCACCCGTACCGCGTAGTACGCCTGCACGACGCCTGCAACCAGGCTCAACAGCAGCAGGCCTGCGGCGAACATCGCCAGCCCCGGTTCGATGCCCAGCAGCAACAGGGCCACCAGCAGCAGGCCCAGCGACAACGCGGCAGGCAGGCGTCCCTGCCGCAGCAGCAGATGCATCATCGGCAGATCGGGCACAGCGCTCATGCAACGGTCTCCTGCGCGGCAGCGGCCGCGATCGCCTGTAGATGGACGTCATGCAGCACGATGCCCGGCCGCGCGGCGCGCACGATCGCCACCGCTTCTGCCACATCGTGCGCATGGCCGGTGCGCAGCAACCAGGTCGCCACACTGGCCGCGCTGCGCGAATAGCCCAGTGCACAGCACACCAGCACGGGGCCATGGTCGCGCAGGCGTTCGATGGCGTCCGCCGCCGCACGCAACTGCGCCGCCGATGGCAGCACCAGGTCCAGCATCGGTACGCTGGCATACGCTGCCCCCGGCGCACGACAGGAAAGCTCGGCACAGGTGTCGACCACCCCCACCAAGGGCACGGGCAGTGCAGCACTGGGCAGGCGACCCAGCCAGATCGCGTCGACGACCGGCACCGGCTGCGGCGCGCGCCGCGTCCACAACCGCGAGTTGATCCACGCGGCAGCCAGGTACGGTGCCAGCAGCCAGCGCGCGGCCATCGTCAACCGGCCATCGGCGCGCTTCTGGAACGCCGCCGTGCCCAGACCCGCATAGGCCAACGACACCAGCAGCAACGACACCATCGGCCACAGCAGCCACAACGCAGCGCCGCGCAGCATCACCACCGGCACCAGCAGCAGGCCGGCACCCAGCGCATACAACGCCGCCAGCCGCCAACGTTTCGGGTCACCCGTGGCCTGCCAGGCGCGCAACGGCGGCGTGCCCTGCTCCGGCCACAGCCACACGCACAACCAGCCAGCCAGCAGCCCGGTGGGAATATCGATGAAGTGATGCTGGAAGGTGGTCAGCACCGAAATGCCGATCAGCAGCGCCCATACATGCAGCAGCAGCCGCCAGGCACCGTGCAGGTACTGCGCGAACTTCACCCACAGCACGATCAGCAGCACGATGTGCAACGACGGCGCCTGGTTGAACGGCTTGTCGAAGCCCAGCAGCACGTCGAACAACCAGCCGAACACTCCGCCGATTTCCGGCCGCTCGAAGCTGAAGCGCAGTGGCCACAGCAGGAAGCACGCCACCGCGATCACCTGCGCACTGAGCAGGCGCAGCGCGTGCCGGTCCAGCTCCAGCCGGCGCCGGCACAGGAAGAACGAGATCGCATAGAACAGATCGATCGACCAGTACGGCACGATCGTCCACGGCACGAACGGAATCCGCGTTTCCCAGGCGAACGCCAGCACCGGCAGTTCGGCATGGCGGCCGGCCATCCAGTTGGCGAAGCCATAGCTGGCGAAGAAGAACGGCCCCAGCAGGGCCAGCCACAGCAGGGCGCGCCGCCACGGGCGCGCCTCGTTGGGTGATGCGGTTGCCACCAGTGTCGCCATCACGCGATCCGGCGTGCCAGCGATACGGTGAAGATGCCGAAGTCATCGATACGCTGGGCCACCTTCTGGAAGCCGGCCAGGCGCACCAGTTCGTCCATCTCGTGCTGGGTACGGCGACGCATCACCCATGCCGCGCCACCACGGTGGCTGGTCAACGCACGCGCGATGAACTCCAGCTGCGGATGCCACGGCTGCCCGGTATAGGCCAGGTAACCGCCCACCGGCACCGTCGCGGCGATGCCCTGCAGCGAACGCAGTACCGCATCGTTGTCCGGGAACAGTTCGTACAGGCCGGACACCACCGCCAGCGTCGGCGCCGGGTCCACTGCCGCCAGCTGCGCCGGATCAAACGCATCGCCCTGTTCGAAGCGGGCGATGTCGGCCGCGCCAAGGCGCTCGATCAAGGCCTTGCCCTGGGTCACGTTCAGATCACTGAAATCGCGCAGCACGATGCGGTCGGCACGCTGTTCGCCCTGGCCGAGTGCTTCCAGCACGTAACGACCATGACCGGCAGCCACGTCCAGCACGCGCACCGGCGCGCCCTGCCCGCGCAGTCGCTGGGCGGCATCGCGCAGCAGCTCCTGCAGGTGCTTGCCGCGCACACGGATGCCGCGCCAACCGATCGCATCCAGATAGTTGCGGTCGACCATCCGGCCCAGCGGGCCCTTGCCCCGCGCCTCATCACGGTAGATGTAGTCCAGCGTGCTGCCCGAGTCGAAACCGGTCTGCAGGCCCAGCGCGATGCCTTCGGACAGCGTGCCGCCGAAACGCAGGCCACCGCGCACCACGCGCCAGCGCAGGTCGGCCAGGCTGTTGCGCTCCGGCGGCCACGACAGGATCTCCGATTCTTCGAAGGTCGGGCCATGCCGATGCGCATCGCGCCGCGACAGTTCCTGCAGCGGCTCGGCAAAGCGTGCCTGGATGAAGCTGCGGACGCGAGCCAGCGCCGGTGCACGGTCGCGCTCGCCCAGGGTGTCGTGGAAGAAGCCCGGCAGGTGCACGCGCTCCTTGATCGGGCTGGACAGGCGTTCGTAGAAACGGTCCTGCGGGCCGCGATGCACCACGAAGTCCGAACCGGACACCAGCAACTGCACCGGCACGCTGATCGCCTGTGCGTCGGCCACGATGCGGTCGGCCGCTTCGTACAGGCCCAGCAGCACGCGCACCGAGATCGGCCGGGTGATCAGCGGATCGGTGCGGTAGCTTTCCACCCGCGCCGGGTCGTGGGTCAGCCACTGCGGCTTGACGTAGCTGTTGACGAAGAAGTTGCCGCGCAGCTTCTGCATCAGCGCCAGCCCTGCGCGTGCGAACGGCACGTACAGCTTCACCTTGAACGCAGGCGAGGCCATCACCAGTGCGCGCAGGCGCGGCGCGTAATCGTGCACCCAGGTGGCGGCAACCACTGCACCCACGCTCTGCGCGATGACCACGATGTCCTCGATCGCGATGCCGTGCTCGGCACCGATATGGGCGATGAAACTGTCCAGGTCGCGTACCAGCGCCGGGAAGCCCGGTGCGTCGCCGCGCGCGCCGGGCGAGCGGCCATTGCCGCGCGCGTCCCACGCAAAGAAGGCCGTGTCGGGCAGGTCCAGTTCGTCGACCAGATGGGTGACCCGGCCGGAGTGTTCATGGCCGCGATGCAGCAGCACGATGGCCTTGGCCGGCGTGGTTGCCGTGGTGCTCGGCCAGTACCGGTAGAACAGCGGTACCTGGTCGAAGCTGTGGAATTCCCGTTCCTGCGCCTGACGCATGCAATCTCCGTATTGGAATGGCGTGTGGTCGTGTTGTGTTTACTGCGGCGAAACCGCCGATTCCTTCAATCCCCGGCGTACGCGGTTGACCATCGTCACCCCGCACAGCACCGCCATCGCAGCGGCCACGCCGCTGACCGTCATCGCACCGCCCCAGCCGAACGCCAGCAACAGGCCCAGCACGCCGATCACGAACGCGCGGTCGCTCTTGCCCATCGGGCCGTCATAGCGGCGGCTGGCGCCGACCATCAGGCCCAGTACGCCGGCGTACTCGCTCAGCGCGGCGGCCCAGGCCAGCAGCCACAGTGCCTCCGCACGCACGCCCGGCACGCTGAGCAGGCTCAGGTACAGCGCCGCGTCGGCGATCACGTCGCACAACTCGTTCAGATAGGCGCCCAGCCGCGATTGCTGGCCGAACTCGCGGGCCAGCATGCCGTCGACCGCGTTGAGCGCCATGCGCAGCAGCATCCACAGCGGCAGGGCCAGATACAGCAGCGGCTGCGCGGGTGCACAGCACCACACTGCGGCAGCCACCAGCAGCGAGACCACGGCGGCGGCCACGGTCACCGTGTTGGCGGTGACACCCATGCGGTACAGGCCGCGTACGGCCGGACGCAGCAGGTCCTGGAAACGTCCTTTCAATGCATAGATCGACACGATCTGAACCCGCTAATCCTTGGCAGTGCGGGCACAGCCTACCTGATTGCGACAGCGCCACGTATCGAATCGCTCCCAATGCCGGTCCATGCAGGCGCTGCCGAGCGGACCGCGACGGGGGTCTGCAGCGGCCAATTTCCCCCACCAGCGCCCGCCACCGGCCCCCACCGCCTACAATATCGGCCCCGCTCCGCTGCCGATTGCCCTGTCCCCATGACCGCTGATCTGTTGCCCGTCCGCCGGGCCCTCCTTTCCGTTTCCGACAAGACCGGCCTGGTCGAGCTGGCCACCGCCCTGGCTGCACGCGGCGTGGAACTGCTGTCCACCGGCGGTACCGCCAAGGCGATCCGCGACGCGGGCCTGGCCGTGAAGGACGTGGCCGAGGTCACCGGCTTCCCGGAAATGATGGATGGCCGGGTCAAGACCCTGCATCCGATGGTGCATGGCGGCCTGCTGGGCCGCTCCGGCCTGGACGACGCCGTGATGGCCGAGCACGGCATCGGCGCCATCGACCTGCTGGTGCTGAACCTGTATCCGTTCGAAGCGGTCACCGCCAAGGCCGACTGCACCCTGGCCGACGCAGTGGAGAACATCGACATCGGCGGCCCGGCGATGCTGCGCTCGGCGGCCAAGAACTTCGCCCGCGTGGCGGTGGCCACCGATCCGTCGCAGTACGCCGAACTGCTGGCCTCGCTCGACGCCAACAACGGCCAGCTGTCGGCCGGCACCCGTTTCGCGTTCTCGGTGGCCGCGTTCAATCGTGTCGCCCAGTACGACGCGGCGATCAGCAACTACCTGTCTGCGGTCACCGCCACCGACGCTGCCGTGCCGGCACGGGCCGAGTACCCGGCGCAGATGAATTCCACCTTCGTGAAGGTGATGGACCTGCGCTACGGCGAAAACCCGCACCAGAGCGGCGCGTTCTACCGCGACCTGCATCCGGTGCCGGGCACGCTGGCGACGTTCCAGCAGCTGCAGGGTAAGGAGCTGAGCTACAACAACCTGGCCGATGCCGATGCGGCGTGGGAATGCGTGCGCCAGTTCGATGCGCCGGCCTGCGTCATCGTCAAGCACGCCAACCCGTGCGGCGTGGCCGTTGGTGCCGGCAACGGCGATGCCTACGAGCTGGCCTACGCCACCGACCCGACCAGCGCGTTCGGCGGCATCATCGCCTTCAACAAGCCGCTCGACGCTGCTACCGCGCAGGTGATCCTCGACCGCCAGTTCGTGGAAGTGCTGATCGCCCCGGACTACGAGCCGGCCGCGCTGGAGTACGCGCAGAAGAAAGCCAACGTGCGCGTGCTGCGCATCCCGCACGGCGATGGCCTGAACAACTTCGACAACAAGCGCGTGGGCTCCGGCCTGCTGCTGCAGTCGTCGGACAACCGCGGCATGACCCGTGACGAACTGAAGGTGGTCAGCAAGCTGGCGCCGACCGACAAGCAGTTCACCGACCTGCTGTTCGCCTGGAAGGTCGCCAAGTTCGTGAAGTCCAACGCGATCGTCTACGCCAAGGACAACCGCACCATCGGTGTCGGCGCCGGCCAGATGAGCCGCGTGTACTCGGCGCGCATCGCCGGCATCAAGGCGGCCGATGCGAACCTGGTGGTCGAGGGTTCGGTGATGGCCTCCGATGCGTTCTTCCCGTTCCGCGATGGCATCGACGCTGCAGCCGCGGCCGGCATCAAGGCGGTGATCCAGCCGGGCGGCTCGATGCGCGATGCCGAAGTGATCGCCGCCGCCGACGAGCACGGCCTGGCGATGGTGTTCACCGGCGTCCGCCACTTCCGCCACTGATTGATGGAGCGACACGGATGTCTGCAGTCTCTTTGAAACCGCTTGCCGTGCTCGCCCTTGTTGGCACGGCCCTGCTGGCCGGCTGCAAGCCGGCCGCTGAGCCCACCTCTGGCCCGCAGGCGGAGCCTGCAAAGGCCGCCGCCGCCGAGGCCACCGCCCATGTCAGCCGCACTACGCGGCTGCAGGCATTCCTGACCGGGCGCTACGGCAAGGACGCCAAGCTGTCGGGGGAGTGGCGCGGCACCTGGACCCAGGAAGGCGAAACCCGTCCCGTGGACTGGCAGGTCTGCGCCGAGCAGCCGGTGGTGACCGGCGACAGCTGGCAGCAGCTGCTGGCCGTGTGCGGTGCGCTGGCCGATGGCGCGCACATCGACCCGGGAACCATCGACTTCTTCGTGCTGCATCCCAAGGGCGAAGGCTTCGAAGTCGTGAGCGAACTGACCGGCGAGCGCTTCGGCAGTGGCGGTCAGCCCGGCAGCGCCAGCATCATCCGCGCTGGCAGCGATTTCTACGGCTTCCGCGTCGAGGATGGCTGGTTCGGCCAGGGCTTCTCGCTGCTCTCGCAGTCACTGATCCTGCCGGGGCCGAAGGGACTGGTCGCCACCGGCAACGTGCGCAGCCATATCGACAACGACGCCCAGTACGAATGCGAGAACGTCGACGCGGCCGCCGACCCCGACACTGCCGAGGACTGCCGCACCCGTCGCTTCAGCATCGACTTCGCGCTGCGCTTCGACGACAGCGACCGCAACGCGCGCGTCTGGCCGCTGCTGATCGAGGAAACCGGCAGCACCTGCGGCGGCAAGCAGGTACGGCAGGAACATCGCTTCACCCTCGACCCGAAGTCCTGGACCTACTCCTTCCCCGAGTCGCTGCAACGCGAAGGCTGCGAGTGAACCACGCGCGCCGCCGGGGGTATCGACCTTCCCTTCCCACGCAATCTGGAATCTCGTGATGAACGTACTTGTCATCGGCTCTGGCGGCCGCGAACACGCCCTGGCATGGAAGCTGGCCCAGTCCTCCCGTGTCACTGAAGTGCTCGTAGCGCCCGGCAATGCCGGCACCGCCAACGAAGACAAGTGCCGCAACGTCGCGGTGAAAGTCACCGACATCGATGGCCTGCTCGCCCTGGCCCAGGCCGAAGGCGTGGCGCTGACCGTGGTCGGCCCGGAAGTGCCGCTGGTGGCCGGCGTGGTCGACCGCTTCCGCGCCGCCGGCCTGCGCATCTTCGGGCCGACGGCTGCCGCCGCGCAGCTGGAAGGCAGCAAGGCCTACGCCAAGGACTTCCTGGCCCGCCACAACATCCCCACCGCGTTCTATTCGGTGCACACCGAGGTGGACGCGGCACTGGCCTACCTGCGCGAGAAGGGCGCACCGATCGTGGTCAAGGCCGACGGCCTGGCCGCCGGCAAGGGCGTGATCGTGGCGATGACCCTGGCCGAGGCTGAAGACGCAGTGCGCGACATGCTCTCGGGCAACGCCTTCGGCGATGCCGGCGCGCGCGTGGTGATCGAGGAATTCCTCGACGGCGAGGAAGCCAGCTTCATTTCGATGGTCGACGGCGTGCATGCATTGCCGATGGCCACCTCGCAGGATCACAAGCGCGTCGGCGACGGCGACACCGGCCCGAATACCGGCGGCATGGGCGCGTACTCGCCGGCGCCGGTGGTCACGCCCGAGGTGCATGCCCGGGTGATGCGCGAGGTGGTCAACCCGACCGTGCAGGGCATGATCGCCGATGGCATTCCGTTCACCGGCTTCCTCTACGCGGGCCTGATGATCGATGCCAGCGGTGCGCCGAAGGTGATCGAGTTCAATGTGCGTTTCGGCGACCCGGAAACGCAGCCGGTGATGCTGCGCCTGCAGTCGGACCTGGTGGAGCTGGTGGAAGCGGCGATCGATGGTCGCCTGGACCAGGTGGACGCGCAGTGGGATCCGCGCCCGTCGCTGGGCGTAGTGCTGGCCGCGAAGCCGTACCCGGAATCGCCGATCACCGGTGAGGTGATCTCCGGCCTGGATGAGGTGCCGGCAACGGCCAAGGTGTTCCATGCCGGCACGACGCTGGATGCGCAGGGCCAGGTGCTCAGCGCCGGCGGCCGCGTGCTGTGCGTGGCCGCACTGGGCGACAGCGTGCGCGACGCGCAGGCGAACGCGTATGCCGGCGTGGCCAAGGTGGGCTGGGCCAACGAGTTCCACCGCACCGACATCGGCTGGCGGGCGATCGCGCGCGAGGGTTGAGGTCCACGCGGCATCGGGACATCCACGCATGGCGTGGATCTACTGGATCTTGCCGCATCCACACATGGGGTGGATCTACGCTGCGATTCGTTCATGCAGGGTGTGCCCCGTGGTAGATCCACGCCATGCGTGGATGACAGCCCCACAAACAGAAAAGGCCCGGCAATGCCGGGCCTTTTCGTCACTCAAACGCCTCGCCGCCTTACGCGGTGAACAGCGCCTTCATCTTCTTCAGCGCGTTCGCTTCGACCTGGCGGATACGCTCGGCGGACACGCCGTACTCGTCCGCCAGTTCCTGCAGCGTCACCTTGCTGTCCGCATCCAGCCAGCGGCGGCGGATGATGTCGCGCGAACGCGCATCCAGTTCCGCCAGGCCTTCGCGCAGCAGCTGCATCTGGTTGTCTTCGCTGTCCTCGCGCTCGTAGGCCATCGACGGGTCCTCGTCATTGGCCACCAGATACGCAGCCGGCGACGGCGGCGCGTGGTCGTTGTCTTCATCGGTCGGCGCATCGAAACCGATATCGCGGCCGGACAGGCGCGATTCCATTTCCAGCACTTCGCGCTCGGACACGTTCAGGTCCTTGGCCACCGCGCTGACTTCGGCAGCGTTCATCCAGCCCAGCCGCTTCTTCGACTTGCGCAGGTTGAAGAACAGCTTGCGCTGTGCCTTGGTCGTGGCGACCTTGACGATGCGCCAGTTCTTCAGGATGAACTCGTGCATCTCGGCACGGATCCAATGCACGGCGAAGGACACCAGGCGCACGCCCATGTCGGGGTCGAAGCGCTTGACCGCCTTCATCAGGCCGATGTTGCCTTCCTGGATCAGGTCGCCCAGCGCAAGGCCATAGCCGTTGTAACCGCGGGCCACGTGCACCACGAAGCGCAGGTGCGAATGCACCAGCTCGCGGGCAGCGTCCAGATCATTGCCGTCGCGGAAGCGACGGGCCAGGTCCTGTTCGTTATCGACCGACAGCACCGGGATCTGGTGCACGGCACCGATGTAGGCGTCCAGCGAACCGAGCGCACTGGGAATCGGCAGATTGTTTGCCACAAGGGCAGTAGAGGTGTTCTGGCTCATAGGCACCCATCTTAGCAGTCTGGGATTTGGACTGCTAAAGGAGGAAAAAGTTCCAGCATCCCACTGATGAAACACTGGTCCCAAACAGAGCCCTACCGTAACGCGATTTGATGACAGTGGCGAGCGCGCTTTTCGGGATACACAATCCCTTGCAATTCAATCCCCTGGCCCGGAAAACACGGCCATTCCGAGTCAAAGGGAGCTGAACAGGCAGCGGTTTCGCCCCTCGATCGCCGGGCAGCGTTGCCCGCCGTTCAGCCCGATGGCGCCGGCGACGCCCGCGGCGGCAGCGACCAGTCGATCGGGGCCTGCCCGCAGCGCTGCAGGTACTCGTTGGCCATCGAGAAATGACGGCAGCCGAGGAAGCCACGGTGGGCCGACAGCGGCGACGGATGCGGCGATTTCAGCACGCGATGGCGGCCCGTATCGATGACCTTGCCCTTCTGCTGCGCATAGGCGCCCCAGAGCATGAACACCAGGCCCTCGCGCTCGCGGTTGAGCACGTCCACCACGTGATCGGTGAAGCCTTCCCAGCCGCGCCCCTGGTGGGCACCGGCCTTGCCCTCTTCCACCGTCAGCACCGCGTTGAGCAGCAGCACGCCGCGCTGTGCCCAGGGAATCAGGCAGCCATGATCGGGGCGCGGAATGGCCAGGTCGCCCTCGATCTCCTTGTAGATGTTCAACAGCGACGGCGGCACCGGCACGCCCGGCTGCACCGAGAAACTCAAGCCATGGGCCTGTCCACGGCCGTGGTACGGGTCCTGGCCGAGGATGACCACTTTCACCTGATCGAACGGGGTGGCATCGAACGCGGCGAAGATCTGCGGGCCGGGCGGGAACACCGCCGCACCGCTGGCCTTGCGCTGCCGCAGGAAGCTGGACAGCTCGCGCATCTGCGGCTGCAGCAGGTAATCGCCCACACGCTGTTTCCAGCTCGGTTCCAGCTGGATCGCCGGGGTGTCCACTACTTCATCGATCATCGCAACACGTCATCGCAACAGGGGTCCATCATTCAACCGGGCCAGCCGCAGCTGGAACAGCACCTTGGTGATCAGCAGCCGCTCTTCGATCGGCTTCAGCACCAGGTCGTTGGCGCCAGCCTGCAGCAGACCGGTCTGGTTGTGCGGATTGCCATCGCCGGTCATCACCAGCACCGGCAGCCGGCGCTTGCCGTAGCCGAAGTCCACGCGCACGCGCTGCACCACGTCGCGGCCGCTCAGCTCCCCCTTCAGGGTCACATCGGTCAGCACCAGATCGATGCGATGGCGGCTGCGCCCCAGCGATTCGGCGGTGAGCAGGGTAAACGCTTCTTCGGCGCTGACCACATGCATCACGTTGAGCTGCTGGCGCTCGAGCATGCGCTTGGTCGCCTCGGCCACCACCCGGCTGTCCTCGATGTAGAGGATGGTCGCGCCGGGAATGGTCTGCGGCTGCACGTAGCCGCGCACGAACGTCGCCAGGGCCTCGTGGCCCAGCGATTTGTCGAAGTAATCGGTGACGTACTCGGTGAAGCGGCGCTGCTCCAGGTGCTGCTGGGCGTCGCCGGAGACCACGATCACCGGCACATAGGCCTGCCCGGCGGCTTCGCGCACCATCCGTGCCAGCGCCAGGCCGTCGCCATCGCGCAGGGTCAACGAAGTGGTGACCAGATCGACCGGGCCCTGCGCCAGCGCATGCTGTGCGTCTTCGATGCTGTCGCAGCCGATCACCTCCACGCCCGGCAGATCACGCTGCAGGACGTCGGCGATCAGCTTGCGCACCAGCTTGGAACCGTCAACCACCATCACCCGCGTCGCGGGCCCTTCAAGGTGCTTCAGCGCTTGCGGTTGCATGCCGGTCTCAGGTGTCGGTCGGGCGGGTCTGGCGGAGGAAGTGGCCGGTCACCAGCCATGCACCGAGCCAGCCCAGCAGCAAGGTGCCGAGCAATACCAGGCTGCCATGCAGCAGGTCCAGCCCATGCAGCACGAACGGGCTGCCATAGCTGCGCGACAGTTCGGCCAGCGGCGCGCGCAGGGCGGCACCGGCAATACCGATCAGGCCCAGCGCGACCGCGCCGGCGCCCAGGCCATACCAGGCGCCCAGGTACAGGAACGGGCGGCGGATGAAGCCATCGCTGGCGCCGAGCAGCTGCAGCACGCCGATTTCCTCGCGGCGGGCCTGGATGTCCAGGCGCACGGTGTTGCCGACCACCAGCGCCGCACCGGCGCCGAGCAGCACCGACAACACCTGCACCAGCCGCGCGCCGAACGCGAGCCACGCGTCCAGGC
Organism: Stenotrophomonas sp. 82F1; assembly: GCF_056861525.1. Lineage (NCBI taxonomy): Bacteria > Pseudomonadati > Pseudomonadota > Gammaproteobacteria > Lysobacterales > Lysobacteraceae > Stenotrophomonas > Stenotrophomonas sp. 82F1. Next base: position 63,219 of record NZ_JBSPUD010000019.1, on the reverse strand, counting down.
GCTGGCGCCACAACGCGTCATGCTGGACCAGGTCCGCCCCGGGCAGGCTTTCCAGCGCGCGCGCCAGCCGCGCATCGTCCTGGCCCTGGCCGGGAGTGATCACCAGCAGCGAGGGCAACGGGTTGTCATTGAGTGCGTCGATGGCTTCGCCGAGACCGGCCTGGCGCAGTTCCTCCAGGCCCTGTTCCGGCGTGCGCACGGTGACGCTGGCCACGTCCGGGCGATCGCGCAGCTCACCGGCCAGGCGCAGCGCACCGGGGCCGTCGACGTCGGCCTTCAGGAACACGTTGATGTCGCGCGACTGCTGCACGCTGCCGGCGAACTGCTTGAGGTTGTCCAGCGCGATCGACAGGCCCAGCGGCAACGCCAGGGCCAGCGCCATGACCATCACAGTCAGCAGCGTCGCCCACGGTTTGCGGCAGGCACGACCGAGGCTGAACACCACGCTGTGCACGTGATGCTGGAACCACACGCCCAGGCGCGACGGCGCAGCGGCTTCGGTGTTTTCGTTCTTGGCCATGGTTACTCCGCCAGATCCTGCGGCGAGATGTCGTCCACCAGCCGGCCGTGGTCGAGGATCAGCACGCGCTTGCGCATGTGGCGCAGCAGCGGCAGGTCGTGGCTGACCACCAGCACGCTGGTGCCGCGCGCGGGCAGCTCGGCGAACAGGGACATGATTTCCGCCGCCAGGGTCGGGTCGAGGTTGCCGGTCGGTTCGTCGGCCACCAGCAGCTTGGGCTCGCCGACGATCGCACGGGCGATGCCGACGCGCTGCTGCTCACCGGCCGACAGCTGCGAGGGCAGCGCCTTCTCGCGGTGGCCCAGGCCCATGCGCTCGAGCACCGAACGCACGCGCTTGTTGATGTCGCCACGGCGGGTGCCGCGCAGGATCAGCGGCAGGGCCACGTTCTCGGCGATGGAGCGGTCCATCAGCAGGCGGTGGTCCTGGTAGACCGCGCCCACCGCGCGTCGATGCCGCGGCACATCGCCGCCGCGCACCTTCAGCAGGTTGCGCTCGTCGAACATCACCGCGCCGCGGCTGGGCCGCTCGTCGAGGTGGATCAACTTGAGCAGGGTGCTCTTGCCCGCCCCGGAGTGACCGGTGACGAACAGCATTTCGCCCGGCGCGACCTCGAAGCTGACATCGGTCAGGGCTTCGTGGCCACCGGCGTACTGTTTGCTGACATTGTCGAAGCGCAGGACACTCATGCCCCGATTATGCAGGACCGGCGCGACGGCGTGGAGATGCCGGGGCGCTGGTGGGTGCCGACCGTTGCTGGTGGGTGCCGACCGTTGGTCGGCACACCTTTCAAGGCCACCCGACCAACGGTCGGGTGCTACCGGCTTGGTCACCCGACCAACGGTCGGGTGCTACCGGCTTGGTCGCCCGACCAACGGTCGGGTGCTACCGGATCAGTTGCCCGACAGCATCCGGCGGATCTTGCGACCGATACGGGTCAGGAACGAGTCGCCGGCATCGGCGCTGGTGCGCACCGGCTTGGCCACGACCTGCACCGGGGTGACCGGGCTGCTGCCGTTGCCGGCGTTGCTTGCCACGCCCTCGGCACCCTCGACCGGACGGCCGTGGCGACGACGACGACGCTTGCGCGGCTTGCGCTCGCCGTCCACCGCCGCTTCCGGCGCCGCGTCAGCGCGCGGCGGACGCGGGGCCTGCACGGCAGCGGCTTCAGCCGTCACCGCACCCTCGACGGCTGCGGCGGCAACCTGCTCGCCTTCCACACGCGGCTTGCGCGGGCCACGCGGACGGCGTTCGCCGCTGCGCTCGCCATCACGGCCACCACGCCCGGCGCCAGCACCGCTGCCGGAACGACCGCCACTGCGGCCGCCGCCACGACGCTCTTCCTCGGCGGCACGCGCTTCGCGTGCTTCGCGGAAGATCTGGCCGACGCTTTCGTTCTCGTCGCCTTCCTCACCCGGTGCCGGGGCGGCACGCTCCGGGCGCGGCAGCGAGGTCAGGATCTCGCTGGTGACCGCTTCAACCGGGATCTTCTGCTCGATGTAGGCCTCGATGTCCGGCAGGCCCATCGCGTAACGCTCGCAGGCGAAGCTGATCGCATCGCCTTCCTCGCCCAGGCGGGCGGTACGGCCGATGCGGTGCACGTAGTCTTCCGCATCGAACGGCAGGTCGTAGTTGTAGACGTACTTGATGCCGTCGATGTGCAGGCCGCGGGCGGCCACGTCGGTCGCCACCAGGATTTCCAGCTGGCCCTTCTGGAAGCGGTTGAGCAGGCTCTCACGCTTCTTCTGCGGCACGTCACCGGACAGCACGCCGACGCGGTAGCCGGAACGCTCCAGCGAACGGGCCACGCGCTCGACGAACACCTTGGTGTTGACGAAGACCATGGTGCGCGCGCCTTCGCTGCGCGACAGCAGGCCCAGCAGCAGCGGGATCTTCTCTTCGTCGGCGGGGAAGTAGATGCGCTGGCGCACGCGCGCGGCGGTGATGGTCTCGGCTTCGACCACCAGCTTCTGCGGCTCGTTCATGTGCTCATAGGCCAGCTCGAGCACGCGGTGGCTCAAGGTGGCGCTGAACAGCAGGGTCTGGCGGGTGGAACGCTCCGGCATGCGGCGCAGCAGGAAGCGGATGTCCTTGATGAAGCCCAGGTCGAACATGCGGTCGGCTTCGTCCAGCACGCAGATCTCGCAGGCGTGCAGCGAGACCACCTTGTGCTGCTTGACGTAGTCGATCAGGCGGCCGGGGGTGGCGATGATCACGTCCACGCCCTGCTGCAGGATCTCGCGCTGCTTGTCGTAATCCACGCCGCCGTAGACCAGCGCGAAACGCAGGCCGAGGTCGGAACCGAACTTGACCGCATCCTTGTGGATCTGGATGGCCAGCTCGCGGGTCGGGGCCAGGATCAGCGCGCGCGGATCTTCCGGCTTGCGATCGGCCAGCGCCGGGCGCGTCAGCAGGCGGTTCACGACAGCGACCAGGAAGGCCAGCGTCTTGCCGGTGCCGGTCTGGGCCTGGCCGGCGACGTCGCCACCGGGCAGCGCGACCGGCAGGGTCAGCGCCTGGATGGGCGTGCAGCGGGTGAATCCGGCTCCTTCAAGACCGGCCTGCAGGGCCGGATGCAGATCGAAGGAGGAAAAAGTCAAATCGGTCAGCGGTTTGTCGCTCATGTGTCCGTCTTGGTATGGCCACGCGCCTGCGGGCGGCGGCACTGAAATCTGTCTGGGGCTCCGTCGCAAACTGCGGCCCCTGCGGCGGGTCGGGCTGGCCGGGACCCCTCGGGTCCGCGCGCCGCACAATGCCCCAGTTTACCGCACTCGGGCCGGCAAACCGGAACCAGGCGTCTCAGAGCTTACGGAGACGGGCCTCTTCACCCCGCAGTACCGCGCTTGAACAGCGGCGCCGGCCCCCATGGCGTATCGCGCCAGCACCCCCATTTCAGCCATGGACAGTGAAATCGGACACATACCGGGTTGCATCCCGGTCACGATACGCTGGGTTCCAGCCAGCACCTGTCCCCGCCCTGCGATAGGGGTACACTGCCGGCCGTGAGCGTCCAGGCATCCCGCCGAACGCACCGTGGCAGTCCGCCGCGAGGCAACGACGAGGGTCACGCTACCGGGCATGGCCCAGTTCACCCACCTCCGGCCTGGCCGGGTGCAATCCAAGACGAGAAACCAAGATGAGCGACAAGGTTGTACACGTCGGCGATGCCGACTTTGATAGCGCCGTACTGAATTCCAAGGAACCGGTGCTGGTCGATTTCTGGGCCGAATGGTGTGGCCCCTGCAAGATGATCGCGCCGGCGCTGGACGAACTGGCCGATGCCTACCAGGGCCGCGCCAAGATCGCCAAGGTCAACGTGGACAACAACCGCGCGCTGGCCGCCAAGTACCACGTGCGTTCGATTCCCTACCTGGTCGTCTTCAAGGACGGCGAGAAGGTCGGCGAGCAGATTGGTGCCGTTGGCAAGGCCCAGCTGGCCGGCCTGCTGGACAAGGCCCTGGCCTGATCCTGCGCGTTACCGGCAGCCGTTTTCCACGGCTGCCGGGCGGGCGCCCCGGCGCCTGACTGAATACCGTATCCGGCGACCCTTGCGTGGCGCCGCGGGCCGATGATAGTGTCGGCACATCCGGCCGCGTTCGCGTGCCGCATCTTCTGGACGCAGTTTCTTCCAGACCCATTCCCAATGTTCGCCGCCCCAGCCGGGCGCTCGCACCTTCAAGCGAGGAATAACGCTCTTGTCCGATAACACTCCCGAAACCGGTAGCGCAGATGCGCCCGCCGAAAAGCGCGTGCGCAAAGCCCGCGTAACCAAGGCTGCCGCTCCGGCCGCCGCCGAAACCAGCGCCGCTCCGGCGCAGCCTGCCCTGCCGCTGGCAGCCGCGCCCGAAGCGCCGGCACCGGCCGCAGCGCCTTCCGCGCCGAGCGCACCCGCCGCCGAGGCCCCTGCCAGCAGTGGCGGCGGCGACGGTGGCGAGGGCCGCGAATCCGGCCAGCCGCGGCAGTCGCAGCAGAACAACCAGGGCGGCGGCCAGAACCAGAACCCCTACAACCAGGGCGGCCAGCAGGGCCAGCAGGGCCAGGGCAATCGCCGTGACCGTTTCCGCAACCGCCGCGACCGTGATCGCAATGGCGGCGGCGGCGGCGGTGGTGGCAACGGCGGTCGCTTCCGCGACGACGGCATGCCCAACGACAACGGCGAACAGCAGCCGTTCGTGCCGCGTCCGCACGCCAACGTGCCTGAAGGCTTCCCGGTCTATTCGCTGAGCGACCTCAAGCGCATGCCGGCCCAGAAGCTGCTGGAGATCGCCGAGCAGCTGCAGATTTCCGAAGGTGTGGCCCGTGCCCGCAAGCAGGACGTGATCTTCGCCCTGCTGAAGGTGCTGACCCGCCACGGCGACGGCGTTGCCGCCGACGGCGTGCTGGAAATCCTGCCGGACGGTTTCGGCTTCCTGCGCGCGGCCGAGGCCAGCTACCTGGCCGGCCCGGACGACACCTACATTTCGCCCAGCCAGATCCGCCGCTTCAACCTGCGTACCGGCGACCACCTGTCCGGCCGCATCCGCTTCCCGAAGGACGGCGAGCGCTACTTCGCGCTGTCGATCGTGGACACCATCAACGGTGAGCCGCTGGAAGCGTCGAAGAACAAGGTGCTGTTCGAGAACCTGACCCCCCTGTTCCCGCGTCGCCGCTTCACCCTGGAGCGCGGCAACGGTTCGTCGGAAGACATCACCGGCCGCATCCTCGACCTGATGGCACCGCAGGGCAAGGGCCAGCGCTCGCTCATCGTTTCCCAGCCGAAGGCCGGCAAGACGATGATGATGCAGCAGGTCGCCACGGCCATCACCACCAACCATCCGGACGTGCACCTGATCGTGCTGCTGATCGACGAGCGCCCGGAAGAAGTGACCGAAATGCAGCGCACCGTGCGCGGCGAGGTCATCAGCTCGACCTTCGACGAGCCGGCCGCGCGCCACGTGCAGGTGGCCGAAATGGTCATCGAGCGCGCCAAGCGCCTGGTCGAGCACAAGAAGGACGTGGTGATCCTGCTCGACTCGATCACCCGCCTGGCGCGTGCCTACAACAACGTCGTGCCGAGCTCGGGCAAGGTGCTGACCGGTGGCGTGGACGCCAACGCCCTGCATCGCCCCAAGCGCTTCTTCGGTGCCGCGCGCAACGTGGAAGAAGGCGGCAGCCTGACCATCATCGCCACCGCGCTGGTCGATACCGGCTCGAAGATGGACGAGGTGATCTACGAAGAGTTCAAGGGCACCGGCAACAGCGAAGTGCACCTGAGCCGTCGTATCGCTGAAAAGCGCGTGTTCCCGGCCATCGACATCAACCGTTCCGGCACCCGTCGCGAGGATCTGCTGATCGAGCCGGAGCTGCTGCAGAAGATCTGGATCCTGCGCAAGCTGCTGCATCCGATGGATGAAATGACGGCGATGGAATTCCTGCTGGACAAGATGAAGAACACCAAGTCCAACGACGAGTTCTTCGGTTCGATGAAGCGCTGATCGCGGATCGCGCGGCATTGATGGAATACGGAAAAGCCCCGCGATGCGGGGCTTTTTCTTTGGAAGGCGGCAGGACAGACGGCTTCACTTCGCAGCCCGGTGTTTTGGCGATAATCTGCGCCACAAATGCCTGACTCTCCGCCCCGACCGTGCTGGCCGGGCCGCCGATTCCCGCTGTTGCCCCATCCGGAGGATCCGGCGGGTCCAGCCCTGCCCGATCCTTCAACCGCATGCGCACACTGTCCCCCCGGCTCAACCTGGGCAAGCTGATCCTTGCCCTGGCCCTGCTCAGCGCCGTCATCGCCCTGGCCAATACACTGCTGGCCAGCTATCGCGTGCAGCGCGACCAGCTGGTGGGAAACACCCTGGAAGCCAACCGTGTGTATGCCACCAAGCTGGCCGAGACCACGCAGAATTTCCTGCTGGCGGCGCAGCAGCAGCTGGCCTATGCCGCCACCCGGCTTGGCAACAGCGACATGGATCCTGCGCAGGCCCAGGATGAGGCCAGTCGCCTGCAGCTGCAGTCCAGCAGCTTCAATTCTTCGCTGGTGGTGGCCAGCGACGGACGGGTGATCGCGACCTCGCCGCAGAGCCTGCAGCTGCAGGGCGAGATCCTGCGCAGCGCGGGCAGCAAGGCGGCGCTCGAGCGGCGCGAGCCGATGATCAGCGACCCCTACCAGTCGGCCACCGGCAAGCTGCTGATCTCGATCTCGCACCCGGTGTTCGACCGCAGCGGCCAGTACCGCGGTTATGTCAGCGGCACCCTGTACCTGCGCCAGCGCAGCGCCCTCAACACCCTGCTGGGTACGCACTACTACCGCGATGGTTCCTACCTGTACGTGGTGGATCGCCATGGCCGCCTGATCTATCACATCAATCCCAAGGAAGTGGGTACCTACGCGTTGAACAACCCGGCGGTGAAAGAGGTGATGCGCGGCCAGCGCGGTGCGCAGCAGGTGCGCAACAACCACCAGGTGGCGATGCTGGCCGGCTACGCGCCCGTCGCGGCGACCGGCTGGGGCATCGTCGCGCAGCGCCCGACCGAGGCGACGCTGCAGCCGCTATCACGGCTGATGTCGGCGGTGATCTGGAATGCCATTCCGCTGGGCGTGCTGTCGCTGCTGATCACCTGGTGGTTCGCCCGCCGCATTTCGCTGCCGCTGTGGCAGCTGGCGCGCAACGTGCAGGATGGCGAAGACACCGGCAACGCAATCAGCCATGTCAATGGCATCCGCGCGTGGTACTTCGAAGTGGCGCAGCTGAAACAGGCCGTGCTGTACAGCTTCAATGCGCTGCAGGACCGGATCGGCACGCTCAACCGCGCCAGCCGCACCGATCCGCTGACCGGCCTGCTCAACCGGCGCGGGCTGCAGCAGGCGCTCGACGCGCTGCAGGCGCAGGGCCTGCCGTTTGCGATCCTGACGCTGGATATCGACCGCTTCAAGTCGATCAACGACAGCCACGGTCACGACATCGGTGATGCGGCCATCGTGCATATCGCCGAACAGATGCGCCGCCATTCGCGCGAGACCGACGTGCTGTGCCGCGCCGGTGGCGAGGAGTTCCTGGTACTGCTGCCGGGCGTTGGCATCGAAGCGGCCCGGCAGACCGGCGAGCGCCTGCGCCAGGCCATCGCCGACGAGCCCTTCGCCCCGGTGGGCACCATCACCGTGTCGCTGGGCGTGGCCCACTTCCCCAGTTTCCACACCGATCCGGAACAGGCACTGCGCCTGGCCGACAAGGCCCTGTACCTGGCCAAGGAGCAGGGCCGCAACCGGGTCGTGGTGTACCCGCACGCCGATTGAGCACATCGATTGAAGCGGGATGCGCCGGGACCGGTCCGGGGCATCCCGCAATGACGCATCAGCCCAGCGGGGTGAGCAGGCGCGGGCCTTCCTGCGCGCGTCCGACCATGTACACACCGCCTTCGGGCAGCAGATCGGTTCCGGCGACCAGGGCGTCCTCACCGGTCTTCCACGGTGCCCGCTGGCGCGGGCCGGGGATGTAGGCGGACCAGCGGCCGTAGCGCTCGCGCGAATCCTCGAAGGCGTAGCGCACCGGTACGCGCACGGTCCAGAAGTCGCGATCCTTCGCCTCGCCAGTGGTGGGTGGGGTGAACGTCCAACGTTTCGCATTCCGGACGCTGGCCTTGGCCAGGATATCGCGTAGCTGGTTCATCGCGCGCGCGGTGCCAATCACGGTCAGATTGGTCTGCTCGGCGATCACATCAGCCACCCTGCCATCACGGCCGACCTTGACCAGCAGCATGACCGTGCCCTCGCCCTGCATCGTCACCGCCATCGGTGGGTACTCCGGCGCGCGCAGTCCGTTGCTGGTCACCTTGTCGGTGCTGACCTCACGCTCGCCACCTGCTTTGCTGAAATTGGCATCGACCAGGCGCACACGCATGCTGCCTTCGTCCGGGTTGTCGGCGATCAGCCGCAGGCGCACCGCAGTGCGTGCCTGTACGGGCTTGCCATCGACCAGCACCGGTTCGAAACGCCAGCCCTGCACGGCGTTGTCCACGAAGCCGGCAATACCCGCATCGACTTTTTCGCGACTGTCGAGCTGGAACATTTCAACCTGGCCTTCGCGGCCGATGTCGATGACGCCGCTGAGGGTCATGCTGGCCTCGGCCTGCTTGCGTACCTCGCGCGCGGTCTGCGCAGCGGCGGTATCGACCAGGGCGGCACCGCCACCCACGGCAAGGGCCAACGCCAGGAAAAGAGAAGAACGCATCACAGCCACTCCTTGTGCATGAAAACGATGAAGTCTGACGCCCGGGCCTATGCAACCTGGGGTCGGTTGGCCGACATCACTGCTCGGCAAGCGGGGTCAACAGACGCAGCCCGCGGGTGGCGCCGTCGACCATGTACACGCCGCCGGCCGGCAACAGGTCACTGCCGACCTGCGCGGCATCCCCGGTGGTGCGCCACGGGGCCTGCTGGCGCGGGCCGGGGATGTAGGCCTGCCAGCGCCCGTAGGGGCTGGGCGGTTGCCTGCTGCCCGTCTCGCTCAGCGCGAAGGTGACCGGCACGCGCACGGTCCAGAACGCCAGGCCTTTGTCCTCACCGGAGGTCGGCGGCGTGAACGTCCACTTGCGGGCCTCGCTGATGCTGGCCTTGGCCAGCATGTCGCGCATCTTCTTCATTACGTGTTCGGGTGCGACCACGCCCATGTTCACCTGTTCGGCGACGACATCGGCAACCGCACCGCCGCGCTCGACCTTGACCAGCAGCATCACCTCGCCCTGTGCGCCGACGCGGAAAGCCGCTTCCGGATAGCGCGGAGGCCGCATCTGCTCGGCAGTCACCGCGTCGGTGGCCTTGTCGTCATATTCGCTGAAGTCCACGCTGGTCATGCGCACTTCCGTGTTGCCGTCGGCCCCGGGCCGGCCCAGCAGACGCACGCGCAACGGCGCATGTTTTGCCACGGGCCTGCCGTCCACCAGGGTGGGTTCGAACTGCCACTTGCGGATCGTGCCGTCCACGAACGCAGCGATGGCAGGCGTGATCGATGCCCGCTGGTCGAGCACCAGGCCGGAGACCGCGCCATCTGCGGCGACATCGATGTTGCCGGTCAAGACCATGCTGGCTTCGGCGGTGGCACGCACCGCGCGCGTGCTCTGCGCTGCGGCATCGGTGCTGAGCAGGGAGCCCGCCGTGCCGATCGCAAGCGCGAAGGCGAGAAACAGGGGAGAACGCATCATGGCCCGATCCTTGGTGATGAAAGTGCCGAGATTACCGGAGTTCCGCGCCATCGGCACAGCCGATCACGCCAACCGCTGCGCAGCCGAATAGGGTGGCGTGTCCGGATAATCACCGTCCGCAAAGCGCGCCTGCAGCCCCTGCCACCAGGCGGGATCGAACAGATGCCGGTAGTGCTCGCGCACCGCTGCCAGCTCCTGCGCCGGCAAGCCCATGAACGGCCCGAACCGCTCAGGGAACACATCGCGTGGACCGACATGAAACCAGGGCTCATCGGCCATCGCTTCTTCCGGTGAGCCTGGCGTGGGCCAGGCGCGGAATACGCAGTCGCTGACCAGGCACAACTCGTCGTAGTCGTAGAACACGGCACGGCCGTGGCGCGACACGCCGAAGTTCTTCGGCAGCATGTCACCGGGGAAGATGTTGTTGCGCGCCATGTCGGTGATTGCCTGCGCGTAGTCGAGTACGGCTGCGAGCACGGCCTCGCCGGCCTGCTCGCGCAGGTAGAGGTTCAGTGGCCGGAAGCGGCGCTGCACGTAGCACAACGCGATCTCCACCTCGTCGCCATCCACGCGCACGCTCTGCGCACACTGCTGCAACAGTTCGTCCAGCAACGCAGGGGCAAAGCGTCCGCGCGGGAAACGCAGGTGCCGGTAGGGCTGTGCATCGAGCAGGCGACCGACGCGATCGAGGTTGAACACCAGCGCGTACTTTTCCTCCACCTGCTGCCGCGACATCGCCTTGGGCCAGGCGAAGCGATCGCGGATCAGCTTGAACACCAGCGGATAGCTGGGCAGGGTGAACACCGCCATGACCATGCCCGGCGTGCCTTCGGCATGCGCCAGGCGCTCGTTCGGGTGTTCATTGAAGTGGCGGAAGAACGTCCGGTAGCGCTCGGTCTTGCCCTGCTTGGCACGTCCGAGCACGGTGTAGATTTCGTCGATCGGCTTGCCCGGCAACAGGCTGCGCAGGAACACCACCGCATCGCCAACGGTGGCCAAGTCGGCCTGGAAATAGCTGCGCGACACACCGAACAGATGGGCGACATCGCGGCGCCGGGTCAGCACGGCATCGGCGCGCAGACCCTGATCGTCGTTGACCAGCGCGATCACGCACGGCGAGAAACGGTGTTCGCCGAACACGCGTCCGACCAGATAGGCGCGACGCTCGCGGTAGAACACGGTATCGAGCAGTTCGATGCTGCGCACCGGCGTGTCACCCCAGTGCGCCAGATCGTCCTGCAGGCGCACGGCGATGGCGGCAGCACAGCGCAGCTGGTGCGCATACGGAACGTCGAAGCGGTAGTCGCCCAGCACCCGCTGCAGCGCCTCCACCGGCCGCGTCGGCGAAACGGCATAGGTATGCCGCGCCACCGGATGAGTGATTGCATCGGAGGGCTCGACATCGAAGGCGATGAACTCCACGTCCGGGTCCACGCCGCGGATGGCGAACAGGCGTCGCGACAGGGTGTTGTAGAAGGTCTTGTACAGCTCGGCATCGATCAGGCCCTGCAGCAGGGCGCTGTAGCGCGCGTGCACCTGCAGCCACAGCGCGCGTTCGCTGATGGCGTCACCGGCCAGCCGACGCAGCGCATCCATCTGCTCGGCGATGCACTGGTCGTACAGGGCAATGCGCTCTACCGCATCATGACGTGCCGCCGCCCAGTCACGCTGCTGGAAACGCACGCGGGCACGCGCCGAGATCGCGGCGAATCGCGCATGGTAGTCCTCGAAGCCATCACGGATGGCATCAGCGATGCGCGGTGCAAGTTCGGCGGAAATGACAGCGGGCGGCATGTACGGCTCACGACGGAGAACCGATGCCACCATACGCTGGCGTGGGGTGGCTTGTGTAGAGCCGAAGGCCGCTGCTCCTGCGGCAGCCTTCGGCCCCACCGCCATGCGCCCGGCTCAGATCGCCAGTTCGGCCTCCACGTCCTGCACCTTGCGCCGCGCCAGGGCGAGGTTGGACTTGGCCCGGTCCAGCACGATGTAGAAGAACAGGCCCTTCTTCTTCGCCACCGGGCGCATGATGTGGTACGCCTTGCCGAGCGAGATCAGGATGTCCTCGATGCCATCGTTGAGGTTCAGCGAGGCGGCGGTTTTCATCTTCGCGCGGATCACTTCGGTATTGCCGGCCGCAGCCACTTCCATGTCCATGCCCGAACCGGCTTCGCCCAGCAGCATGCCGCTCTCGTAGTCGACCAGCGCCACGGCCTGCGCGCCATCGATACCCATCAGTGCAGTCAACGAATCATTCAATCCAGCCACGTTGCACCCCTCTCAATGTTGGTTCGAGCCCCTCGTTCCCCTGCGGCCGGGCTCACGATCCGCTGAGTTCGGCCAGGATCGCCTGGCCACATTCCCTGCTCTGCCACAGCACCTGGCCGATCACGCTGCGCTGGTCGCAGGCCGCCATCAGCAGCAGCGGTGCCCGCCCTTCGGCCTGGATGGCCAGCATCAGCACCTTGCCGCCGGCGGCCTCCAGCATCAGCGTCTGCAGATCGCCCAGTGCCAGCTCGCGCCCCACCGCCGCGGCCAGGGCCAGCATCGCGCTGGTCATCGCCGCCAGTCGCTCGCCGCGCCCTTCCGCACCGGCGCTGACCAGGGCAAAGCCATCAACGCTGGCCAGCACCACGGTCCGAACCCCTTCCACCCGCTGCTGCAGGTCCTGCAGCAACGGCTGCAGGCGCTCACGCTGGTGGGCGTCGGGCAACGGCGCGCCTTGTCCATCAGCCATGTGCGGCCACCAGTGCATGCGCTTCCATTTCGCTCATCAGTACGTCCATCAGCAGCAGTCCTTGTTCGCGATCACGGGCGTCCACCGCCAGCAACGGCAGCGGCTGGCCATCGAGACGGGCGCGCTCGGCCCAGTCATCCAGTGCCGCTGCCGGCACTTGGTCAAGATGGGTCACCGCCACCACCAGGGCCAAAGCCGGACCGAACGGGCGCAGCACCTGCAGGTAGGCGTCCAGTTCAGCGGCCACCCCGGCCCGGCGCGCATCCAGCAGCAGCACGGCACCGCGTGCGCCCTGCAGCAGGATCGGCCACAGGAAATCAAAGCGCTGCTGGCCGGGCGTGCCATACAGGCGCAGCCTCTCACCGTTGGGCAGGTCGATATCGGCGTAGTCCAGCGCCACCGTGGTCGACGCCTTGTCCGCCCCCGCGCGGTCGCTGTTGGCTACATCGGTATCGACCACCGCCCCAGCGGCGATGCTGCGTACCAAGGTCGATTTGCCGCTGCCCATGCCACCGAGCACCACCACCTTGTGCTCACGCATCGCGGTCACTCCCGCGCAGCGTGCGCCACAGGCGTGCGAGCAGGCCGGTGTCGGCAGTGCTGGCACGTGCGCCCGCCAGCGGTGCGGCAGGCGCAACCTGCAGCTGTGCATAACCGCACAGGTAGGCGGCGTGGATGAAATCGCGTACGGCGGCGGCGGGAAGATCCAGCAGCATCGCGCATTCGTCCACCGTGCAGGCACGCTTGAGCAGCAGCGAACACAGACGGAAGCCATCGTGATCGTGGCCGAGCACGCGGAAATCCGGCCAGCGCAGCAGCTTCACCGAGGCGCCGCGCAGGCGCTCATCCAACGCCTGCCAGTGGCGGCTGCGCTGCGCCCATTGCCACAGCAGCGGACGCAGCGGCAGTCGCGTGCGATCCCCGGCCAGCGCCTGCAACTGCGCCGGCTGCAGCGCATCCAGATACAGCTGCTCGAAGCCCTGTGCCAGCCGCTCCACCAGCACCGTGGCCGGCTCGTGCAGCAGCACCGCCTGGTCCTGTTCCAGATCCAGCAGCAGCAACGGCTCTGCGCCCTCGCCCAACAGCGCCTGGCCCTGCCGCAAGGGCAGCCGCTCGCGCAGCAGACGAGTGATCGCATGCGCGCCGTCAGCGAGACGAATCGGTGTCGCTTCGGTACCAGCCTGCATGCCGCGCAGTGCCCGTCCTATCGCGCCATCATCCAGCACGTGCTGGCCGCCATCGCCCTCGCGCAACTGCCCACCGAGGTCTTCGATCCAGCAGTGCAGCCGCGGGCGCTGCTGGCGCATGCGCAGTGCCGCGTTGCGCAGCGCCGGCGTATCGCGGATCACCAGCAGGTCGCAGTCGTCCAGGTCCTGGCTGCGGCGGATCTGCCCGTCGGGCAGCGCCGAGGCCAACCGCAGTCGTTGCAGCAGGGCCTGTTCGCCCTGGATATCGGTTCCCACTACGAGCACGCGTGCCATCCGTGTTCCCCGTGCGACCACCTCCCCGGCGGTCTCGCATCGCAAAGGCTAGGCCATGGCTTGCCGCCATCGTCGTGATCGACTGCTCATATTGGTGGCAGTGGCAAACACGCACGCATCCGTTCTGCGACGGCCATCGCGGGCAAGTTTCATGCCGTGTTGACGGCATTCCGACAGACGACGGATTTCACGGTTCCGGGCCCGAGTGGACCTACGCCACGGGCGGGGTCAGATCCCTCTGCGGTGCACAGGGATCTGACCCCGGCCCGCAAAAAAGAAACCCGCGCCGAAGCGCGGGTTTCAAGGTCACGACCGGACAGCGATGGATCAGCCGCGCAGCTGCTCCAGCGCAGCATTGAAGGTCGCACTCGGACGCATCGCGGCAGCGGCCTTGGCCACGTCCGGACGGTAGTAGCCACCGATGTCCACGGCCTTGCCCTGCACCGCGATCAGCTCGTCAACGATCTTCTGCTCGTTGTCGGCCAGTGCCTTGGCCAGCGGAGCGAAGCGTGCCTGCAGTGCAGCGTCTTCGTTCTGCGCAGCCAGCGCCTGTGCCCAGTACAGCGCGATGTAGAAGTGGCTGCCGCGGTTGTCGATGCCACCCAGCTTGCGCGACGGCGACTTGTCGTTGTCCAGGAACTGGCCGTTGGCCTCGTCCAGTGCCTTGGCCAGCACGCGCGCAGCGGCGTTGTCGTAACGATTGCCGAGGTGCTCCAGCGACGCGGCCAGGGCCAGGAATTCACCCAGCGAATCCCAGCGCAGGTAGTCCTCTTCGACGAACTGCTGCACGTGCTTCGGGGCCGAACCACCTGCGCCGGTCTCGAACAGGCCACCACCGGCCATCAGCGGCACGATCGACAGCATCTTGGCGCTGGTGCCCAGCTCCATGATCGGGAACAGGTCGGTGAGGTAATCGCGCAGCACGTTGCCGGTCACCGAAATGGTGTCCTCGCCCTTGCGGATGCGGGCCAGCGAGAACGCGGTCGCTTCCACCGGCGGCAGGATGCGGATGTCCAGGCCGTTGGTGTCGTGGTCCTTCAGGTACGTCTCGACCTTGGCGATGACCTGCGCGTCGTGGGCACGGGCGGCGTCCAGCCAGAACACGGCCGGGGTGCTGCTCAGGCGGGCGCGTTCGACGGCCAGCTTGACCCAGTCCTGGATCGGCGCGTCCTTGGTCTGGCACATGCGCCAGATGTCGCCCGCTTCCACGGCGTGTTCGAACACCACGGTGCCGGCGTCGTCGGTGACCTTGACCACGCCGTCGGCAGCGATCTGGAAGGTCTTGTCGTGCGAACCGTACTCTTCAGCCTTCTGCGCCATCAGGCCGACGTTGGGCACCGAGCCCATGGTGGCCGGATTGAAGGCACCGTTGGCCTTGCAGTCGTCGATGACGGCCTGGTACACGCCGGCGTAGCAGCGGTCCGGAATGACCGCCTTGGTGTCCTGCAGCTTGCCTTCGGCGTTCCACATCTTGCCGGAGTCGCGGATCATCGCCGGCATCGAGGCGTCGACGATCACGTCGCTCGGCACGTGCAGGTTGGTGATGCCCTTGTCCGAGTTGACCATGGCCACGCCCGGGCGCTGTGCGTACTCGGCAGCCAGGTCGGCTTCGATGGCGGTGCGGGTGGCTTCGGGCAGCGACGGCAGGCGCGCGGCCAGGTCACCGATGCCGTTGTTGGCATCGAAACCGGCCTGCTTGAGCACGTCGGCGTGCTTGGCCAGCACGTCCTTGTAGAACTCGTTGACCGCCACGCCGAACATGATCGGGTCGGAGACCTTCATCATGGTCGCCTTCAGGTGCAGCGAGAACAGCACGCCCTGGGCCTTGGCATCGGCAATCTGCTCGCCGATGAAAGCAGCCAGTGCCTTGCGGCTCATCACCGCGGCGTCGACGATCTCGCCGGCCTTGACCGCGGTCTTTTCCTTCAGCACGACGGTGCTGCCGTCCTTGCCGTGGAAGGTGATCTTCAGCGAACCGGCGTTGGCCAGCGTGGCCGACTTCTCGCTGCCGTAGAAATCACCAGCGGCCATGTGCGCGACGTGCGACTTCGAATCGGACGCCCAGGCGCCCATGCGGTGCGGATGCTTGCGGGCGTAGTTCTTCACCGACAGCGGCGCGCGCCGGTCGGAGTTGCCTTCGCGCAGTACCGGGTTCACCGCGCTGCCCTTGACCTTGTCGTAGCGCGCCTTGTAGTCGCGCTGCTGGTCGTCAGCCGGGGTTTCCGGATAATCCGGCAGCGGATAACCCTGGTCCTGCAGTTCCTTGATGGCTGCCTTCAGCTGCGGCACCGAGGCGGAGATGTTCGGCAGCTTGATGATGTTGGCGTCGGGGGTGGTCGCCAGCTGGCCCAGCTCGGCCAGGTCATCGTTGACCTTCTGCGCATCGCTCAGCAGTTCCGGGAACAGCGACAGGATGCGGCCGGACAGCGAGATGTCACGGGTTTCCACGGCGATGCCGGCGGTGGAGGTATAGGCGTCGACGATCGGCAGCAGCGACTGGGTGGCCAGGAACGGTGCTTCGTCGGTCAGCGTGTAGAGGATCTTGGACATGGGGGACTTGGACTCTGTAGCAGTGCTCAGGGGAAGGCCGGCGCCAGCGCCGGGCCACGTGCAACCGTGTCGCTTTCCTCCGCCGCCGTCAGGGTGGGCGCGCGCCGGAGAAACCCCTGCATTGTCGCGTTTTCAGCCGCGCGGGGCAAAGCCGCGCCATACGCGGCGGTACTGCGCCCAGGCAACGCTGTGATCCATCCACGCATGGCGTGGACGGATGCACCACGTGCCGGGCGTCAGTAGATCCACGCCATGCGTGGATGGAGATGCCGCGTGCCGGTCTCCGGTAGATCCACGCCATGCGTGGATGGAGCCTTCGCGCAAAAGCCACAAACAAAAAAGGACGCAGCCTCGCGGCTGCGTCCATCGTGAGTCCAACCGGGAGAGAGTCGGCGGGACTTACTTGACCTCGAACTCCTGCGGCGTTCCGGCCGCCTTACCATCGACCATGACTTCGGCGCGGTACTTGCCGGCCGGCCAGCCATTGGCATTCTTGAAGGTGATGTTGGTGGTCTCTGCACCGCTGGTGTTCAGGGTCGCGTTCTGCTCACCGGCCACCTGGCCATCCTGGAAGGTCAGCTTGGCGCCAACGGTGACATTGTTGGCCGCGCCATCGGTCTTCACCGAGACGATGACATCGTCCTTCGGCGCGAACAGGGCGGCAGTGGCCACCGACTTGTCAGCAGCGGCAGACTTGCCGACAGTGACGGCGGACACAGCAACGGCCGATGCAGCCATCGGCGGCGGCGCGCCGGTCATCGGAGCGGGCGCTTCGGCCGGCGTGGTTGCCGCC
Organism: Stenotrophomonas sp. 82F1; assembly: GCF_056861525.1. NCBI lineage: Bacteria > Pseudomonadati > Pseudomonadota > Gammaproteobacteria > Lysobacterales > Lysobacteraceae > Stenotrophomonas > Stenotrophomonas sp. 82F1. The sequence continues at coordinate 45,955 of NZ_JBSPUD010000019.1, read as the reverse complement.
GGAGCCGCGTTGTTGTCTGCGGTTTCTTCCTTCTTCTTGCAGCCCACCAGGGCGACACTGCCCAGCAGCGCGGCCAGCAGGGCATTCTGAAGCGGGGTCGTCTTGATCATTCGGGGTTCCTCCCAGGGATTGTCGGACGGCGATTGGATCGCCGGTATTACTTCGGCGGCAGTTTCAGGGTCTGGCCCGGGAAGATCTTGTCCGGGTCGTCGAGCACGTCGCGGTTGGCTTCGAAGATCTTCTTCCAGGCGTTGGCATCGCCCAGGTGCTGCTTGGCGATCTTCGACAGCGAATCCCCCTTCTGCACGGTGTAGGTGCCACCGCTGGCCACCTCGGCGGTACTGTCCACCGAGGCACTGACGCCGGAAAAGTCCGCCTTGGGGACCTGCTGGGCGGTACTGTCGACGCTGCCACTGACGCCGGAGAAATCGGCTTTCTTCTCGGTACTCATCCACACACTCCCGTCTGTATGACTACATGGCTGGCACGGTGTCATAGAGGTTGTTAAATGGGGATGGTGCCGATGTGAAGCCGCCCCCGGGGTGGCTGAACAATCGAGGCGGAACGCCGCTGCTGGGCTCGCCGGGCATGGCCCGGCGCTACCCGTCACAGTGCGGCCCCACGGTAGCGCCGGGCCATGCCCGGCGACGCTTATTGCCGCAGTTCGCGGTAGGTCGCGGCCGGGGCGGCGATGCCGGGGCTGGCGCGCCACGGGTTGATGTCCAGGCCACCGCGACGGGTATAGCGGGCTTCCACTTCCAGCCACTGCGGCCGGCAGCGCGCGGACACTTCGCTGAAGATGCGCTCGACGCACTGCTCATGGAACTCGGCGTGCTCGCGGTAGCTGACCAGGTAGCGCAGCAGGCCGGCACGATCGATCTGCGGGCCGCGATAGCGCAGGCTGACGGTGGCCCAGTCCGGCTGGCCGGTGACCGGGCAGTTGGACTTCAGCAGGGCCGAGACCAGGGTCTCCTCCACCAGCACGTCGGCGTCGGCCGACAGATAGTCCGCCTGCGGCGGGCCATAGCAGTCGATGTCCACATCAAGGCCATCAATCAACTCGCCCAGCGGCGACTCGCGCAGCGCCGGCAGCCCGAACGTGACCTGGACCGGGGCACCGGCGCAGGCCGACAGATCGGCGACGAGGCGCTCGCGCAGGGCATCGGCACTGTCCAGGCGGGTGCTGTTGAGCGAGTTCAGGTACAGCTTGAACGACTTCGACTCGATCAGCCGCGGCGAGGTGCACGGCACCTGCACGGTGGCGACGGCGACCTGCGGTTTGCCACGCGGGTCGAGCCAGCTCAGCTCGAAGGCGTGCCAGCGGTCGTGGCCGACGAACGGCAGCGCGGCCTCGTCGAGGCCGATCTCGGCGCGGGCGCCGACGCGGGGGATGGGAAACAGCAGGCCGGGATCGTACTGCGACGGGTAACTGACCTCGCGACCGAGGCTGGAATCCTGTGGGGTGTTCATGGTGCTTATTGTATCGCGCGTGGAGCGGGCCTTCGGCCGGGTCGGCCAACGGCGGAGCCCCTCCGTGGTGGGTGGGTTGGTCGCGTACAGCCGGGATTCTGGGGTTGGCCGGGCGGGGAGGCTGGGCAGGGGGCGCTGCAAGTACGTCCATGTAAGCTCGGTCGCCGCATCCATGCGGCTCACGCCCCTGCCCAGCCTCCCCGCCCGGCCTCTGACAGTTTCCTGCGCGCGGCGGCCGCCACGGGAAAGATCAGAAAAATCAAAATCAAAAGCAGGATCAAAAGCCGATCCTTCAGACATTCATGACGTCTGCCATCCACGCGTGGCGTGGATCTACCGTGTCGACCAAGGTCGACACCCACCAGAAGCAGCACAGAACGCTGTTCCGACAGATCGCGGAAATCTGTCGAAGGCGGGGTGGGTCCGGTTGCGGGGGTGTCCGCGGCATGGATGCCGCGGCCAAGCCCCCAGGGATGGGTTTACGGCGTCCCCCGCAACCGGATCCACCCCGCCATCCCACGAATAGCCAGCTTTTGCCGTTGCTCCTGCTGTTGCCGCTGCCTCGGCGGGTGCAGGGCTGCAAGCCCTGCCTGCAACCCTCACCCCGCCGGGGTGCCGGCACCATGCAGATAATCCAGGCTCACCTGCAGCAGCGCGCGGAATCCGACATCCAGCGCCTTCTCATCCAGCAGGAACTTCGGCGAATGATTGGCCGGCGCCGTCGCCGGGTCGATGCCCACGCTGGTCGAGCCGACAAAGAAGAACATGCCCGGCACTTCCTTGGCGTACAGCGAGAAATCCTCCGCGCCCATCTGCAGCGGCGGCTCGTACACATTGTCCTTGCCCACCACCGCCTGCAGGCTTGGCAGCATCTTCGCGGTCAACGCCGGGTCGTTCACCGTGGCCGGGTTGCCTTCCAATTCGTAGATGTCGGTCACCGCCTTGGCGCCATGCGCGGCAGCCGTGTGCTCGGCCACGTTGCGCAGGTCGGCGAAGATCTGCTGGCGCATGCCCTCGTCGAAGGTGCGGATGGTGCCGACCATCTCCACTTCATCGGGAATGATGTTGTAGCGGATGCCGCCGTTGATCGCGCCGAAGGTCAGCACCGCCGGCTGCTTGGAGAGGTTGGCGCGGCGGCTGACGATGGTCTGTGCGGTGCCGATCAGATCGGCAGTGGCCACGATCGGGTCGACGCCGTTCCACGGTGCCGAGCCATGCGTCTGCCGGCCGATCACCTTGATGCCGAAACGATCGGACGCGGCCATCAGCGGGCCACCGCGCACCGCGATCTGACCTGCCTGCACGCTGGAGAACACATGCAGGCCGAACACGGCTTCCGGCTTGAAGTCGGCAAACAGGCCTTCCTTCAACATCAGCGCGGCACCGCCCTCTTCCGGCGGCGGCGCACCTTCCTCGGACGGCTGGAAGATCAGCATCACTTGGCCCGGCAGGTCCTTCTTCATCGCCACCAGCGCTTCGGCCACGCCCAGCAGGGTGGCGGTGTGTGCGTCATGGCCACACGCATGCATCACGCCTACGGTCTGCCCGCGGTACTGCGCGGTGGCCTTGGAGGCGAACGGCAGGCCGGTCTGCTCGGTCACCGGCAGTGCGTCCATGTCCGCACGCAGGGCGATCTTCGGGCCGGGCTTGCCGCCTTCGATGATCGCCACCACGCCGTGGTGGGCGATGCCGGTCTTCGGCTTCAGGCCCATCGCACGCAGGCGCTTGGCGACCTCGGCGGAGGTGCGCTCCTCGCGGTTGGACAGCTCCGGGTGCTGGTGGAAATCGCGTCGCCATTCAACCACCTTGGCCTGCAGGCGCTGCGCGGCGGCGGTCACTTCCGGGCGCTGGGCGTCCTCGGCATGGGCAAGGGCCGGCAGGGCCAGCAGCAGGGCGGACAGCAGCAACGAACGGCGCATCTCGATCTCCACGGAAGGGGTCTGCACCTGAATGTAGGGCAACCTCGTCGCCACGGGAACCTCCACCGTCGCCCACCGGTCTGAGCGCCCGTCCCATCCGTCATGCAGGAAACCCGGTGGGCCACAGGTATGCTTTGCGCATTGCCACCCGGGGTGCCACCCCGTCCAGCCCTCTTGGAGTCTTGAATGTCACGTGTTTGGAAGATCGTGCTGCTGGTCGTGGCGGTACTGGTGCTGGCCGTGGTTGGCCTGCGCGTACTCGGTGGCGGCAAGGACAAGGCCGCTGGGCAGGAAGCCGGTGCCCGCCAGGGCGGTGAGGATCCCGATGCCGGCCCGGTGCCGGTGACCGTGATCGATGCCGCACGCCAGGACGTGCCGGTGTATGCCAGCGCGCTGGGCACGGTAACCGCGATGAACACCGTGACCGTCAGCCCGCAGGTGGGCGGCCAGCTGATGAGCCTCAATTTCCGCGAAGGCCAGGAAGTGAAGAAGGGCGACGTGCTGGCGGTGATCGACCCGCGCACCGCCCAGGCCAGCTATGACCAGGCCGTCGCCTCCAAGCGCCAGAACGAGGCCCTGCTGGCCACCGCGCGCTCGAACTACCAGCGCTCGAACGCGCCGGAGTACCGCCAGTTCGTGGCCAAGACCGATCTGGATACACAACGAAACCAGGTGGCACAGTACGAAAGCGCAGTCGCCGCCAATGAAGCGAGCATGCGCTCGGCGCAGGTGCAGCTGCAGTACACCAAGGTCACCGCCCCGATCACCGGCATCGCCGGCATCCGCGCGGTCGACGCCGGCAATGTGGTCAACGCCGGCACCGCACTGGTCACCCTGACCCAGATCCATCCGATCCACGTGCTGTTCAACCTGCCCGAGCGCCAGCTCGGCGACGTGCGCCAGGCGCAGGCCGCCGGCAGCGTGCCGGTTGCAGCACTGGACCGCGCCGATTCGCACGTGCTCAGCGGCGACGGCAAGCTGGACGTGGTCGACAACCTGATCAGTGCCGACAGCGGCACCTTCAAGGCGCGCGCGGTGTTCGACAACACCGACAACGGCCTGTGGCCGGGCCAGTTCGTCAATGTGCGCATGCAGTTGCGCACCATCGGCGGCGGCGTGGTGATCCCCACCCAGGCGGTGCTGCGTGGCCCCGATGGCGAGTACGTCTACGTTGTGCAGGGCGACAACACGGTGAAGATGCAGACCGTGCGCAGCGGCGTGGAAGTGGGCGACAGCCAGGTGCAGATCGCCGAAGGCCTGAAGGGCGGCGAGCGCGTGGTCAGCGAAGGCCAGTTCCGCCTGAAGCCGGGCAGCAAGGTGACCGCGCTGAAACCGGGCGAGACGCCGGCCGCGCCGACCGAGGCCGAACTGAAGGCCGCCGAACAGAAAAGTGGCGGCAGCGGCCGTCGTGGTGGTGGTCCGCGCTGAGCGCAGGCCACCCTTTCCCTTCGCGCCGGCATCGATGCCGGCGCTGCCATTGAAGCGCCAGCAAGGATCAGTCCGTGGGCTTTTCGACGATCTTCATCCGCCGTCCCATCGCGACCTCGCTGTTGATGGCAGGTCTGTTGCTGCTGGGTATTCTTGGTTACCGCAAGCTGCCGGTGTCGGCGCTGCCGGAAATCGATGCGCCCAGCCTGGTGGTGACGACCCAGTACCCGGGTGCCAACGCCACCACCATGGCCTCGCTGGTGACCACGCCGCTGGAGCGCCAGTTCGGGCAGATCTCCGGCCTGGAACTGATGACCTCCGATTCCTCGGCGGGGTTGTCGACGATCATCCTGCAGTTCTCGATGGACCGCGACATCGACATCGCCGCACAGGACGTGCAGGCCGCAATCCGCCAGGCCACCCTGCCCTCGTCGCTGCCGTACCAGCCGGTCTACAACCGGGTGAACCCGGCCGACGCGGCCATCGTCACCCTCAAGCTGACCTCCGATACGCGGCCGCTGCGCGACGTCAACAACTACGCCGACTCGATCCTCGCCCAGCGCCTGTCGCAGGTGCAGGGCGTGGGCCTGGTGTCGATCGCCGGCAACGTGCGTCCGGCCGTGCGCATCCAGGTCAATCCGGCGCAGCTGTCGAACATGGGCCTGACCCTGGAAGAGCTGCGCAGCGCGCTCACCCAGGCCAACGTCAATGCGCCGAAGGGCTCGCTGAACGGCAAGACCCAGTCCTACAGCATCGGCACCAACGACCAGCTGGCCAGCGCCGCCGAGTACCGCGACACCATCATCAGCTACAAGAACGGCCGCCCGGTGCGGCTGTCCGACGTGGCCGAAGTGATCGATGGCGTGGAGAACGACCAGCTCGCCGCATGGGCCGATGGCAAGCCGGCGGTGCTGCTGGAAGTGCGCCGCCAGCCGGGCGCCAACATCGTGCAGACCGTCGAGCGCATCCGCGCGCTGCTGCCGCAGCTGCAGGGCGTACTGCCAGCCGACGTACACCTGGAAGTGTTCTCCGACCGTACCGAAACCATCCGTGCGTCGGTGCATGAAGTGCAGTTCACCCTGATCCTGACCATCGGCCTGGTGGTGGCGGTGATCTTCGTGTTCCTGCGCCGGTTCTGGGCCACGATCATTCCCTCGGTTGCGGTGCCGTTGTCGCTGGCCGGCACCTTCGCAGTGATGGCCTTTACCGGCATGTCGCTGGACAACCTTTCGCTGATGGCGCTGGTGGTGGCCACCGGCTTCGTGGTCGACGATGCGATCGTGATGATCGAGAACATCGTGCGCTACATCGAACAAGGCAAGAGCGGCAAGGAAGCAGCGGAGATCGGTGCACGGCAGATCGGCTTCACCGTGCTGTCGCTGACAGTTTCGCTGGTGGCGGTGTTCCTGCCGCTGCTGCTGATGCCCGGCGTCACCGGCCGCCTGTTCCACGAGTTCGCCTGGGTGCTGAGCATCGCGGTGGTGCTGTCGATGCTGATCTCGCTGACGCTCACCCCGATGATGTGCGCCTACCTGCTCAAGCCCGATGCGCTGCCCGAGGGCGAGGACGCGCACGAGCGTGCCGCCGCGGCCGGCAAGCAGAACCTGTGGACGCGCACCGTCGGCCTGTACGAGCGCAGCCTGGACTGGGTGCTGGAACACCAGCCCCTCACCCTGGCCGTGGCCGCGGCCGCGCTGGTACTGACCGTGCTGCTGTACGTGCTGATTCCCAAGGGACTGCTGCCCGAACAGGACACCGGCCTGATCACCGCCGTGGTCCAGGCCGACCAGAACATCGCGTTCCCGCAGATGGAGCAGCGCACCAAACAGGTGGCCGAAGCGCTGCGCAAGGACCCGGACGTGACCGGCGTGTCGGCCTTCATCGGCGCCGGCAGCATGAATCCCACGCTCAACCAGGGCCAGTTGTCGATCGTGCTGAAAGAGCGCGGCGAGCGCGATGGACTGGATGAGATCCTGCCGCGCCTGCAGAAATCCGTCGCCGGCATTCCCGGCGTGGCGCTGTACCTGAAGCCGGTGCAGGACGTGACCCTGGATACCCGCGTGGCCGCCACCGAGTACCAGTACTCGCTGTCGGACGTGGACAGCGCGGAGGTGGCCCTGCAGGCCAACCGCCTGACCCAGGCGCTGCGCCAGCGCCCGGAACTGGCCGACGTCGACAACAACCTGTCCAACCAGGGCCGCGCACTGGAACTGAACATCGACCGCGACAAGGCCAGCGTGCTGGGCGTGCCGATGCAGACCATCGACGACACGCTCTACGATGCGTTCGGCCAGCGCCAGATCTCGACCATCTTCACCGAGCTCAACCAGTACCGGGTGGTGCTGGAAGTGGCGCCGCAGTTCCGCACCAGCACCGCGCTGATGGAACAGCTGGCGGTCGCCTCCAATGGCGCCGGCGCACTGACCGGCACCAACGCGACCAGCTTCGGCCAGGTCACTTCCTCCAACTCGTCCACCGCCACCGGTATCGGTGCGCAGAACACCGGCATCACCGTCGGTGCGGGCAGCATCATCCCGTTGTCGGCGCTGGCCGAGGCCAAGGTATCCAGCGCGCCGCTGCTGGTCAGCCACCAGCAGCAGCTGCCTGCGGTGACGGTGTCGTTCAACGTCGCCCCGGGCTATTCGCTGTCCGATGCGGTCAAGGCCATCGAAGAGACCAAGGCCAGCCTAGACATGCCGGCGCACGTGCATGCGCAGTTCATCGGCAAGGCCGCCGAATTCACCGGCAGCCAGACCGACGTGGTGTGGCTGCTGCTGGCCTCGCTGGTGGTAATCTACATCGTGCTGGGCGTGCTGTATGAGAGCTACATCCACCCGATCACGATCATTTCGACCCTGCCGCCGGCCGGCGTCGGTGCGCTGCTGGCACTGATGGTCTGTGGCCTGAGCCTGTCGGTGGACGGCATCGTCGGCATCGTGCTGCTGATCGGCATCGTCAAGAAGAACGGCATCATGATGGTCGACTTCGCCATCGAGGCGCGGCGCACCGGCGCCAACGCGCGCGAGGCCATACGCCGCGCCTGCCTGCTGCGCTTCCGCCCGATCATGATGACCACTGCGGCGGCCATGCTCGGTGCGTTGCCGCTGGCGCTGGGCACCGGCATCGGCTCGGAACTGCGTCGCCCACTGGGCATCGCCATCGTCGGCGGCCTGCTGCTGTCGCAGCTGGTGACGCTGTACACCACGCCGGTGATCTACCTGTACATGGAACGCTTCTCGGAATGGCTTGCACGTCGCCGTGAACAGCGCGCGCTGCGCGATGGCACGCTGCAGGAGCCGCAGGCATGACCCTGGCCCCGCACCTCCGGGGGGCTGCACGATGAACCTGTCCGGCCCCTTCATCCGCCGTCCGATCGGCACCGCGCTGCTGGCCATCGGCTTGTTCATGGTCGGCGTGATCTGTTACCTGCGGCTCGGCGTGTCGGCACTGCCGAACATCGAGATCCCGGTGATCTTCGTGCACGCCAGCCAGTCCGGTGCGGACGCAGCGACCATGGCCTCCACGGTGACCGCGCCGCTGGAGCGCCACCTCGGCCAGCTGCCGGGCATCGACCGCATGCGCTCGTCGAGTTCGGAGGGCAGCTCGCTGGTGTTCATGATCTTCCAGAGCGACCGCGACATCGATTCGGCCGCGCTGGACGTACAGACGGCGATCAATTCGGCGCAGGCCGACCTGCCCTCGGGCATGGGCTCGCCGATGTACCAGAAGGCAAACCCGAACGACGACCCGGTGATCGCCATCGCGCTGACGTCGCAGACGCAGTCCGCCGATGAGCTGTACAACGTCGCCGACTCGCTGCTGGCCCAGCGCATCCGCCAGATCGGTGGTGTCGCCTCGGTCGACATCGCCGGTGCTTCAACGCCGGCGGTGCGCGTGGACGTCAACCTGCGCCTGATGAACGCGCTGGGACTGACCGCCGACGACCTGCGCAATGCCGTGCGCGCGGCCAACGTGACCTCGCCCACCGGCTTCCTCAGCGATGGCAACACCACCACCGCGATCATCGCCAACGATTCGGTCGCACGCGCCGCCGATTTCGCCGACCTGGTGGTCAAGACCCAGGGCGATGGCCGGGTGATCCGCCTGAAGGACATCGCCAACGTCTACGACGGCCAGCAGGATGCCTACCAGGCCGCGTGGTTCGACCACAAACCGGCCGTGGTGATGTATGTGTTCACCCGTGCCGGCGCCAACATCGTCGAGACCGTGGACCGGGTGAAAGCGCAGATTCCCGCGTTGCGCGATTACCTGCAGCCGGGCACCACGATGACGCCCTACTTCGACCGCACCCCGACCATCCGGTCGTCGCTGCATGAAGTGCAGATCACCCTGCTGATCAGCCTGGCGATGGTGGTGCTGACCATGGCGCTGTTCCTGCGCCGGTTGGCGCCGACGTTGATTGCCGCAGTCACCGTGCCGCTGTCGCTGGCCGGTGCCGCGCTGGTGATGTACGTGATGGGCTTCACCCTGAACAACCTGAGCCTGCTGGCGCTGGTGATCGCGATCGGCTTCGTGGTCGACGATGCGATCGTGGTGATCGAGAACATCATGCGCCACCTCGACGAGGGCATGCCGCGGATGCAGGCGGCCTTCGCCGGTGCGCGCGAAATCGGCTTCACCATCGTCTCGATCACCGCCTCACTGGTGGCGGTGTTCATCCCGTTGCTGTTCGCCAGCGGCATGATGGGCGCGTTCTTCCGCGAGTTCACCGTGACCCTGGTGGCGGCGATCGTGGTGTCGATGATCGTTTCGCTGACGCTGACCCCGGCGCTGTGCAGCCGCTTCCTCAGCGCACACGACCACAAGGCGGCACCGTCGCGCTTCGGCCGCTGGCTTGATGCCGGTCACGAGCGGATGCTGCGCATCTACACCGTGTTCCTTGATTTCTCGCTGCGCCATGCGCTGCTGCTGTCGTTGACGCCGTTGATCCTGATCGGCGTCACCATCTTCCTGTTCGGTGCGGTGAAGAAGGGGGCGTTCCCGCCGCAGGACACCGGCCTGATCTGGGGCCGCGCCAACTCCGGTGCGACGGTGTCCTTCGAGGACATGGTCAGCCGCCAGCGCCGCATCACCGACATGCTGATGGCCGACCCGGCGGTGAAGACCGTGGGCGTACGCCTGGGCAGTGGCCGCCAGGGCTCCAGCGCACAGTTCAACGTCGAACTGAAGTCGCGCAAGGAAGGCCGCCGTGAAACCACCGCACACGCACTGGCACGGCTGAGTGCGAAGGCCGACCGCTACCCGGACCTGCAGCTGCGCCTGCGCGCGATCCAGGACCTGCCCAGCAATGATGGCGGTGGCAACAGCCAGGGCGCGCAGTACCGCGTCTCGCTGCAGGGCAACGATCTGGCCGCGCTGCAGGAATGGCTGCCCAAGCTGCAGGCGGCATTGAAGAAGAACCCGAAGCTGCGTGATGTCGGCACCGACGTCGACAACGCCGGCCTGCGCCAGAACATCGAGATCGACCGCGCCAAGGCCGCGCGCCTGGGCATCTCGGTCGGCGCCATCGATGGTGCGCTGTACGGCGCCTTCGGCCAGCGCCAGATCTCCACCATCTACTCGGACATCAACCAGTACAGCGTGGTGGTCAACGCGCTGCCGTCGCAGACCGCCACGCCCGCGGCACTGGACGAGGTGCATGTGCGCGCGCGCAACGGCGAGATGGTGCCGATCACCGCGGTGGCCAGACAGGCGCCGGGCCTGGCGCCCTCGCAGATCACCCATGAAAACCAGTACACGACGATGGACCTGAGTTACAACCTCGCCCCCGGCGTCAGCATGGGCGAGGCCAAGGCCATCATCGACAGCACCGTGGCCGGCATGCGCATGCCCGGCGACATCCGCCTGGCCGACGACGCGGGCTTCGGCTTCAATTCCGACCCCAGCGACATGCTGATCCTGGTACTGGCGGCGATCCTCACCGTCTATCTGGTACTGGGCATTCTCTACGAAAGCCTGATCCACCCGGTGACGATCCTGTCCACCCTGCCGGCGGCAGGTGTGGGTGCGTTGCTGGCGTTGTTCGGCACCAACACCGAACTGTCGGTGATCTCGATGATCGCGCTGGTGCTGCTGATCGGCATCGTCAAGAAGAACGCGATCATGATGATCGACTTCGCCCTGGTGGCGCAGCGCGAACATGGGCTGACCCCGCGCGAGGCGGCACGTGAAGCCAGCATCGTGCGTTTCCGCCCGATCATGATGACCACCATGGTGGCGATCCTGGCGGCGGTGCCGCTGGCGATCGGGCTGGGCGAAGGGTCGGAACTGCGTCGCCCGCTGGGCATCGCGATGATCGGCGGTTTGCTGTTCTCGCAGAGCTTGACCCTGCTCAGCACGCCGGCGCTGTACGTGATCTTCTCGTGCCTGGCCGAGCGCTGGAAGGCGCGGCGTGCACGCAGGCGTGAGGCAAAGCTGCTGAGGCGCGCGCAGCGGGCGTAGCAAGACCCATCCACGCATGGCGTGGATCTACTGGGTGCGGACCGTTGGTCCGCACCCCGATGACATTTGACGCGCCGTAACGAAAAGAGAACAATTCTCATCCAGCCATGGTCCTGCGCCCCGTTGCGGCGCCCCGCTGCCGTTGCCGGCACGCCTGCGTGATCCCAGCCACCGACCTTTCCCCCTGCATGGGCGGATGGCCCGTGGCCGCCCGCCGAGGATCTCCATCGATGTTGCCGATTCGCTCCCCCCGCCTGGCCGTGCTGGCCGTCGCGCTGTCCGCCGCCTGCACGGCACACGCCGAAGCCCCCGCCGACACCCGTAGTGCCACCGATCTGGACGCGGTCAAGGTCATCGCCGAGCGTACCCACACCGAGGCCGGTGCCCTCGGCGATCGCGCCCTGCGTGATACCCCGTTTGCGATCACCGCGGTCGGCCGCGAGCAGATCGAACAGCGCCAGGTCGTGTCGCTGGGCGAAGCCTTCCTGCTCGACCCCTCGGTCACCACGCAGGTAAGTGCCTATGCCAGCGGCTGGAGCTCGCCGATCCGCAACCGCGGCATCGACCTGAACTTCGACAGCTACCGGGTCAACGGCCTGCAGGTCTCGTCCTGGGGTACCGAATGGCCGCTGGAGGTGATGGAACAGGTCGACCTGCTGAAGGGCCCCGGCGGGTTCCTGTACGGCTTCGGCGCACCGGGCGGCATCGTCGACTACATCACCAAGAAGCCGACCGAGGTACCGACCTTCTCCGCCCAGCTCGGCTGGCGTGAGCAGGGCATCGTCAGCGGCGGCATCGACGTCGGCGGCCGCTTCGGCAACGAGCAGATGTTCGGCTACCGCTTCAACGCCTTCCAGGAAAAGGGTGAAACCTTCAACGGCGGCCATGTCGATCGCAAGGTCGGCGCGCTGTCGCTGGACGCGCGCCTGAGTGATGCGCTCACCTGGACCTTCGACGGCGTGTTCCAGTCGCGCGACCTGCGCGAGGAATCACCGCAGTACTACTTCCGTGGCCTGACCTCACTGCCGCGGCCGATCGCCGGCGATGTCGACAACAGCGTGCCCGGCACCTACTACGACACCCGTTCCAGCCTGCTGTCCACGGCACTGGACTGGCAGATCAACAGCGACTGGAAGGCCAGCCTGAGCTATGGCGTCACCACCTCGTGGAACGACGTCAACAAGATCTTCGCCTACATCGACGACCTCAACGGCGACTACGCCGTCAACGTCTACGAACTCGGCGGCAAGAGCGAGTGGAAGCTGGCGCAGGCCCTGGTGCAGGGCAGCTTCGACACCGGGCCGCTGCAGCACCGGCTGGTGGCCGGGGTCAGCCACCAGACCGGGCTGGGCTGGGACCGTCCTTACGAGTTCAGCCTGATCGGCCGCGCCAATCTGTACCAGCGCCATGACGTCCGCCACGACGCGGTGGGTTCACGGGTGATGACCCGCGGTGATGAGACCGTGCAGCAGGCGGTGTTCGTCAGCGATACCGTCGAGCTCGGCCATGGCTGGTCGGTGCTGGCCGGTTGGCGCTACAACGATTTTGAGACCAAGGGCGCGTACCACACCTATCCGGTCACCCCGACCTATGCGGTGATGTTCAAGCCCAGCGAGGCCGTCACCCTGTATGCCAGCTACATCGAGTCGCTGGAAGCCGGCGGCCGCGTCGGCAACAGCTACGTCAACGCCGGCGATGTGCTCGATCCCACCATCAGCAAGCAGTACGAGATCGGCGCCAAGGTTGAAGCCAATCGCTGGAACGCGAACGTCGCTGCGTTCCGCCTGGAGCGCGGCGCCAACATCGATCAGCTGACCGATGCAGGCAAGCGCCTGGTGCAGGATGGCATCACCCTGTACGAAGGCATCGAGGCCAGCGCCGACCTGCACCTGAGCGATGCGCTGACCGTCGGCGGTGGCGTGACCTGGCTGGACCCGACCTACGACAAACTGTCACCGGGCAGCGCGGCGCAGGAAGGCAACCGCACCGCCGGTGCTGCACGCTGGAGCGGCGTGCTGCATGCCACCTACCAGCTGCCGTGGGTGGACGGGCTGGAGACCTATGCCGCCGTGCGCTACTACGGCGATGTCTGGTATGACGCCGACAACACCCTGAAGCTGCCCGACTACACCCTCGTCAATGCCGGCATCGGCTACCGCCTGCTGGCCTCCGGCCATCCGGTGACCCTGCGTGCCAGCGTGGAGAACCTGGCCAACCGCAGGTACTGGTCCAATGCGGGCGTCGGCCTGCCGCGCACCTTCGCGCTGAGCGTGCGGTTCGACATGTAAGCGACCGGCAAACGGTAGTGCCGGCCGCTGTCCGGCACTACCGGGTATCGAGCGGAAAATCATCCACGTATGGCGTGGATCTACCATTTCACGCGCGGCCCGCAATAATGGAGGTCGATCCTTCCGCCGAGCCTGCATGTCCGCACGCGAATCCCGCCTCAGCCGCCTGTGGGCCCACGAAAAGGCCAGCTATGGCCTGCGGGTGTTCATTGCCCTGACCGCGGCCCTGGCCGTGTGCTGGCACCTGGATGCGCTGACCGCCCTGCCCGGCGTGTTCCTCGGCATCATCGCCAGCGCGATTGCCGAGACCGATGACAACTGGTGGGGCCGGACCAAGGCCGTGCTGCTGTCGCTGCTGTGCTTCTGCCTGGCGGCGGCCTCGGTGATCTGGCTGTTCCCCTGGCCGTGGATCTTCATCACGGCCCTGGCGCTGTCCACGTTCGGCCTGACACTGCTCGGCGCGCTCGGCGAGCGCTACGCGTCCATCGCCCAGGCCACCGTCACCCTGGCCATCTACACCATGATCGGCCTGGAACAGCATGGTGCCCACGACCTGCACAGTGCGCTGGACGCGGTCAGCCACCTGCTGGCGGGTGCGGTCTGGTACGGGCTGCTGTCGATTCTGTGGACCACGCTGTTCGCCAACCGACCGGTGCGCGAGCGCGTGGCCCGCCTGTACGTGGAACTGGGCCGTTACCTGCAGCTCAAGGCCGCCCTGTTCGAACCCGTGCGCGAGGCGGACCTGCAGCGCCGCCAGCTCGATCTGGCCGAACAGAACCGCCGCGTGGTCGGCGCGCTGAACGAGGCGAAGACGGCGATCCTGGCGCGTTTTGGCCGCTCCGGCCGGCCCGGCGTCAACTCCGGCCTGTACCTGCGCCTGTATTACATGGCACAGGATTTCCATGAGCGCGCCAGCTCCTCGCACTATCCGTACGGCGCGCTGGTCGATGCGTTCTTCCACAGCGACGTGCTGTACCGCTGCCAGCGCCTGCTCGACCTGCAGGGCCAGGCCTGTGCACGGCTGGGCGAAGCGATCCGGCTGCGCCGCCCGTTCGTCTACGGCGAGAGCAACCAGCAGGCCGGGCGCGATCTGGCCGATGCGCTGGCCTACCTGCGCGACCAGCAACGTCCGCAATGGCAGCGCCTGCTCGGCTCGCTGGACCTGCTGGTACACAATCTGCGCAGCATCGAACGCCGCCTGCTCGATGCCGAACGTTCCGAAGCCAGCCTGGACAACGTCGACACCCGCCTGCGCGACAGCAACCCGCACACGCTGCGCGAAATGGGTGTGCGCCTGCGCCAGCAGCTCACCCCCGGCTCGGTGCTGTTCCGCCATGGCCTGCGCATGGCGCTGGCGCTGATCGCCGGTTTCGTTGCCATCCATCTGTTCAATGCACAGAACGGCTCGTGGGTGCTGCTGACCATCGTGTTCGTGTGCCGGCCCAGCTTCGGCGCCACCCGCCAGCGCCTGGCCCAGCGCATCGTCGGTACGCTGGCCGGGCTGGTGCTGACCTGGGCGCTGCTGCAGCTGTTCCCCCGGCTGGAGATCCAGCTGCTGATCGCACTGCTGTCGGCGCTGCTGTTCTTCTTCACCCGTTCCGACCGCTATCTGGTCGCTTCAGCGGCCATCACGGTGATGGCGCTGACCTGCTTCAACCTGATCGGCGACGGCTTCGTGCTGATCGTGCCGCGCATGGTCGATACGATCCTCGGCTGCGCGATCGCCGCAGCGGCCGCGTTCCTGATCCTGCCGGACTGGCAGGGTCGACAGCTGCACCGCGTGCTGGCACGGGTGCTGGATACCGCCGCCCGCTATCTGGAATCGGTGCTGGGCCAGTACCGCAGCGGCATGCGCGACGATCTGGCTTACCGCATCGCCCGCCGCGACATGCACAACGCCGATGCCGCACTGTCCACCGCACTGTCGAACATGCTGCGCGAACCGGGCCACGTGCGCCGCAACCTCGATTCGGGTTTCCACTTCCTGGCGTTGTCCAACACCCTGCTCGGTCATCTGTCGGCGCTGGGTGCGCACCGCGACCAGGTCGACAGCTACGCGGGCGATCCACTGGCGCTGGCCGCTGGCGAGCGGGTGCGCAAGGCACTGCAGCAGCTGGCATCGGCATTGACTGCGCAGCAGCCGGTGTCGGAAGAAGACAACGATGCCGATCGTGCGGTGGCGGCGGAACTGGAGCAGCTCGATGAGGCGATGCCGCCGAAGCTGCAGTTGATCCGCACGCAGATGGCGCTGGTGCTGCGGATGCTGCCGAAGGTGAGAGCGGCGGCCAATGGCGCGGTGCGTGGTTTGAGCTGACGGCATCCACGCATGGCGTGGATCTACTGGGAGGGCATCCACGCATGGCGTGGATCTACTTGGGCGGCTGACGGTCGTGCAACATCGTGTTGCGTCCACGGGGGCATTCCGATCACGCCCGGGCGCCGATACTGCCGTGTCGCCCATGCAGGATCTCCCCCATGAAGATCGAACTCAACGACCGCACCGCGCTGGTCACTGCCTCCACCGCCGGCATCGGCCAGGCCATCGCACAGGGGCTGGCTGCGGCCGGCGCGCAGGTCATCCTCAACGGCCGCAGTACCGACAGCGTGGAACGTGCGCGCCAGCGCCTGCTGGCTGCCATCCCCGCGGCCAAGGTGCTGGGCGTGGCCGCCGACCTGTCCGATGCCAGCGGCGTCGACACCCTGCTGGCCGGCCTGCCGGGAAGAGTCGACATCCTGGTCAACAATGCCGGCATCTTCGGCCCGCAGGATTTCTTCGAGACCGACGATGCCACCTGGGAGCAGTACTGGCAGACCAACGTCATGTCCGGCGTGCGCCTGTCGCGCGCCCTGCTGCCGGCGATGGTCGACGCCGGCTGGGGCCGCGTGCTGTTCATCTCCTCCGAATCGGCACGCAACATTCCGGCCGACATGATCCATTACGGCGTCAGCAAGACCGCGCAGCTGTCGCTGTCGCGCGGCCTGGCCAAGCGCGTGGCCGGCAGCGGCGTCACCGTCAATGCGGTGCTGCCTGGCCCGACGTTGTCCGACGGCTTCGCAACGATGTTCGAAGAAGAACGCGCGCGTAGCGGCAAGCCGCTGGAACAGATCGGCCGTGAGTTCGTGATGGCCCATCGTCCTGCGTCGGTGATCCAGCGCGCGGCCACGGTCGAGGAAGTGGCCAACATGGTGGTCTACCTCGCCTCGCCGCAGGCGTCGGCCACCTCCGGCGCAGCGTTGCGGGTCGATGGCGGCGTGGTCGACGATATCGTCTGAGGTTCTCAGGTGTGCGGACCCACCGTCCGTACCCAGGGGGTCTGAGTAGATCCACGCCATGCGTGGATGCATGCCGCCACGGTCCCGACAGATGGGCAGGAATGCTAGGCTGCGCCGGTCCAAGGAGGTTCCATGTCCGGTCACAACCAGTTCGCCCTGCTGCGCCAGCGCCGTTTCCTGCCGTTCTTCATCGTGCAGGGGCTGGGTGCCTTCAACGACAACGTGTACCGGCAGGCGATCATCGGCCTGCTGTTCTACCTCGGCGTGGCCGAGAGCGAGCGCACGCTCTACACCAACCTCGCGCCGGCGCTGTTCATCCTGCCTTACTTCCTGTTCTCCGCCCTGGCCGGGCAGATCGCGGAAAAGCTGGAGAAATCGCGACTGATCGTGATCACCACCACCATGGAGATCGTGATCATGACGCTGGCGGCGGTGGGCTTTCTCACCGAGAGCCTGCCGGTGCTGCTGGTGGCCCTGTTCTGCACAGGCCTGCAATCCACCCTGTTCGGCCCGGTGAAGTACTCGGTGCTGCCCTCGGTACTGCGGCCGGAAGAACTGACCGGTGGCAATGGCCTGGTCGAGATGGGCACGTCGATGTCGATCCTGACCGGCATGATCGTCGGCGGCCTGGTGTTCACCCTGGCCGGCACCCATGGACCGATCGTGGCGGCCACGGCGGTCATCGCGCTGGCAATCTGCGGCAACCTCGCCGCGCGCATGATCCCCAAGGTCGATGCCGGCGCGCCGGATCTGAAGATCAACTGGAACCCGATCCCCGAATCGCTGGCCGTGCTGCGCATGGCCAGGAAACAGAAATCGGTACGCAACGCCATCCTCGGCGTGTCCTGGTTCTGGTTCGTCGGCACCATCCTCACCGCGCAGCTGCCGTCCTATGCGGTCACCAACCTCGGTGGCGAGCCCACCCTGTACATCTTCGCGCTGGCCCTGTTCTCGGTCGGCACCGGTGTCGGTTCACTGCTGTGCGAAAAGCTGTCGGCACGCACCGTGGAGATCGGCCTGGTGCCACTGGGCGCGTTCGGCATGACCGCGTTCCTGCTGGACCTGTACTTCGCACGCGCCGGTGAAGCCACCGCGCAGGGCCTGTCGGTCACCCAGTTCGTGCACCAGGCCGGCAGCATCCGCATCATCATCGACCTGCTCGGCATCGGCCTGTTCACCGGTTTCTTCGTGGTGCCGCTGTTTGCGTTGATCCAGAGCCGCACGCCGAAATCGGAGATGTCGCGCGTGTTCGCCGCGCTGAACATCCAGAACTCCGGCTTCATCGTCGCTGCGGCGGTACTCGGCCTGCTCACCCAGCGCCTGCTCGGCTGGACCATCCCGCAGCTGTTCCTGGCACTGGCGATCGCCAACGCGGTGGTAGCCATCTACATCTTCACCATCGTCCCCGAATTCCTGATGCGTTTCCTCAGCTGGGTGATGGTGCGCACGCTGTATCGCCTGCGCCCGCATGGCATCGAGGACAATGTGCCCGATGAAGGCGCCGCGCTGCTGGTCTGCAACCATGTCAGCTACATGGATGCACTGATCCTGTCGGCGACGATTCCGCGCCCGGTGCGCTTCGTCATGTACTACAAGATCTTCAACATCCCGGTGATGCGCTGGATCTTCCGCACCGCCAAGGCGATCCCGATCGCCGGTGCGCGTGAAGACCCGGCGCTGATGCAGCGTGCGTTCGATGAAGTCGATGCCGCACTCGCCGAGGGCGAACTGGTGTGCATCTTCCCGGAAGGCGCGCTGACCCGCGACGGCACGATGGCACCGTTCAAATCCGGCGTGAAGAAGATCCTCGAACGCCGCCCGGTGCCGGTGGTGCCGATGGCCCTGCGCGGCATGTGGTCGAGCATGTGGAGCCGTCGCGATACCCGGCTGGGCCGCATGCGCGTGCCGCGCCGGTTCCGGGCGACCGTAGAGGTGGTCGCGGCACCGGCGGTGGATGGCCAGTCCACCGATGCCGCCGCCCTGGAGGCCCAGGTCCGTACCCTGCGCGGCGATCTCGCCTGAGGGGCCGATCACGCCGCAGCGTGCCCTGAAAGCCGGCGCCAAGCGCCGGCTTTTTCTTGTCCCGTCAAGCGCCAAAGGCGACGGGATCTGGCTGTAACCGCATACATGCGTCGCAGGTTGCGGTAGATTACGCACCCACAGGGGGGAGGTTCGGCCTGTCTACGACACGCCGACCGCCAAGGAATGGAGTCTTGCTTTGAATCAACCGCCACCGCTCAGCCGTCCGGTCTACATCCCCAACCATCTGGTCTGGGCGATCCTGACGACGCTGTTCTGCTGCCTGCCGTTGGGCGTGGTGTCGATCGTGTATGCCGCCCAGGTCGATGGTCGCCGCGCGGCCGGTGACCTGCCGGGGGCATACAGCGCGTCGCGCAAGGCGGGCTGGTGGGCGGTGGCTTCGGCCGTTGCCCTGCCGGTCCTGTTGCTGTTGTGGTTCGGGCTGTTCGGCGGCTTGGCCGTGCTGGGCGCTCTATCCGACCTTTGATTCACCACCACCACCCATCGAGGAGCTTGAACCATGAACACCAGTACCCCGCAGGTCCCCAACAATCTGGTCTGGGCCATCCTGTCCACCCTGTTCTGCTGCCTGCCGGCCGGCATCGTGTCGATCGTCTACGCCGCACAGGTCAACGGCAAGCTGGCTGCCGGCGACGTTGCCGGTGCCCGTGAATCGGCCGACAAGGCCAAGAAGTGGGCCATCTGGTCGGCCATCGCTGCAGTCGTGGTTGGCGTCCTGTACGTCATCCTGATCATGGCCGTTGGCGGCCTGGGCGCCCTGAGCGGCGGCAACGGCAGCTACTGATGCCTGCGACGGGGTCCGGCCACGCGCCGGATCCCGCTCCTGCATGTCCGCACTTCCCGCGCGTTCCCGTCTTGCCCGCTGGGCTCCGCTGCTGGCCGCTTCCGGCCTGGCTGCGGGTGCCGCCGTGGTCCTGCACCACGTCAATCCGTATGTCTCCGGCAATCCGCTGCCGGGCTGCCCGCTGTATGCACTGACCGGCTTCTACTGCCCCGGCTGCGGCAGCACGCGCTGCCTGTATTCCCTGGTCCACTTCGACCTGCCCGGCGCGATGGCAATGAACCCGTTGCTGGTCATCAGCCTGCCCTTCCTGTTCCTGATGCTGCTCAACACAGCCGGCGTGCGCCCGCGCGTGCTCGATCCGCTGATGCGGGTACTGGCCAGTCCCACGTTCTGGCTGTGGCTGCTGCCTGGGTATGCCGTGCTGCGCAACCTGCCGTGGGCACCGTTCACCGCGCTGGCTCCGGTGTAGTTTCCCGCCAACGGCGCAGCCCCTCGTGGTGGTCGTTGAAGGCAGAAGCCGTGGGGGTTGGCCGGGCGGGAGGGCTGCGCAGGGGCCGCTGCAAGTACGTCCATGTAAGCTCGGTCGCCGCATCCATGCGGCTCACGCCCCTGCGCAGCCCTCCCGCCCGGCCACGGACAGTTTCCGTGCGCCCACCACGGAAGAAAGAAGAGAAGATCAAAAGCGGAAGCGGATCGCTTCGCTCTGCATCCACGCATGGCGTGGATCTACCGTGTCGACCAAGGTCGACACCTACCAACAGCCGCCGGAACCTGTCGGGGGTGGGGCGGTGTGGGGCTGCAGGACCGTTGGCGCCATGGATGGCGCCATCGAGCCCCCATGGATGGGTTTACGGCGTGTCCTGCAGCCCCACACCGCCCCGCCCAACCCTCAGCAACCCAGAGCCGCTTTGGCTTTGGCTTTGGCTTTGGCCTCTGCAGGTGCAGGGCTGCAAGCCCTGCAAAGCAACTACGTCACCCAGCCTGCGATCACCAGCAACGCCAGCACTGCCAGCCACAGCAGCAGCATCCGCCACACCAGGCTCATCGCATCACGCAGGTCCGGCAGCCGCTGCCACACCGGCAGCAGGCCGGCTTCGGTGTAATCGTGCGCATCTTCGCGCAATTCGGCATTGACGCTGGCACGCGCCACCGCGCCCAGGAAACCAATGCCGCCGGCCAGGCGCTCACCATGCGCCTGCCGCCATGCCTTCCAGGCCGTGTCGAAGTTGCCGACCAGCGCCATCGAGAACGCCATCAACTGCGCCACCGGCCACTCGATCCAGCCCAGCAGCCGCTGCGCCAGCGCCAGCGGCTCCACCGGCACGCGTGCGCGCATCGGGCTTTCCGCCATCAGTGCCAGCAGGCGATAGCCGAGCGCACCCACCGGCCCCAGCAGCAGGAACCAGAACAGCACCGCGAACCAGCGCCGCAGTGCGTTCAGCACGGTCGCCTCGACCAGCGAAGGAACATCCTCGCGCAGGCTGCCACCGGCCGACTGCAGGTTGCGTACCGCCGCCTGCCGGGTCGGTGCTTCGTCGGCATCGATGATCGCTTCGATGTCGCGGTCCAGATCCCGCGGGCCCCAGCACCAGGCCAGCACGGCCACGCCCAGCAGCAGCGCCGGAAGGCCGAACAACACCCCGCGCAGCAGCCAGGCAACCAGTGCCATCAGCAGCAGTGGCGGTACGATCGCCAGCGCCACGCCGGCCGCTCCCTGCCAGGTACGACCACCGCGCGCGTCCAGCCAGCCCAGCCAGCGCCGGAAGCCGTCGAAACGGCGCAGCGACGCGGCAGCAGCCGGGGCGACATGGCCAAGGGCCAGTGCCACCAACACGGCGACCAGGGTGGTGAACATGGCAGGTCTCCCTACGAGCAAGCGTTCGGCGTCGCTACCTTACCTGTCGCAGCGCCGCCGTCAGCGGTGAACCGTACTGTAACCGGCAGCGTGTTCAGGTGGCGGCAATGCTGGCGCCGCCGGCCGCCGGTTGCTGGCGGTACCAATGCTCGATCAGCCCCCGCGAAATGGAGATCGGCGGTGACAGACGGATGCCTTCACCATCGTCCTCGACGTCACGTGCGAGGGCCGCGCCGACTTCCTCGGCGCTGAACCAGCGCGCGTCTTCCAGCTCGCCGTCCACGGTCGGCACATCGTCCTGTGCCTGCGCACGAAAACCGACCATCAATGCACCCGGGAACGGCCAGGGCTGCGAGCCCAGGTACTGGCAGGCGGTCACCCGCACCTTGCTCTCTTCGTGCACTTCGCGCGCGACGGTCTGCTCGAAGGTCTCGCCCGGCTCGACAAAGCCGGCCAGCACCGAATAGCGGCGCGGCGCCCAGTTGGACTGGCGGCCCAGCAACAGCCGTCCCTGGTTTTCCACGGCAACGATCACGGCCGGGTCGACGCGCGGGTAGTGCTCGGTCGCGCACTGCGGGCAGCGGCCAACGAAGCCGCCACGGGCGAACGTCACGGCCGTGCCGCAGACGCCGCAGAAGCGGGTCCGCGATTGCCAGTAGGACATGCCGCGGGCGTAGCTGAAGGCGGTCGCATCGGCCACGGTCCACAGCAGGGCGGCCTGGCGCAGATCGAGCCGGCGTGGCGCGGTGACGGTCACGCTGGCAGCTTCCACCGAGAACCACGCCTGCTCGCCACGCAGGCCGAGGAAGATCGCGACCCCGGGCCCGCCACCGACATCAGCGCCGGTCAGCGCCAGCGGCTGGTCGTCATCACCGGTGAAGGCGGTGCCGTCCTGGTCCAGGACAAGAATGCGCGCATCCGGCCACAGGCGCGCCAGAGCATCGGCATCTTCGCGCATGGCATCGGCGCGCTCCAACGGTTCACCCACGAAGGCAAAACCGGAAAGCGGCGAAGGAGAAGTGAGCATCCAGCTAGCCTGCCGCCAATCGATGCGGGTGGCAAGCCGCAGACGTTGCGGAAACCCGCTTATGGGTGCAGGAAAAGCCATCCACGCATGGCGTGGATCTACGGACGGCACCGCGCGGGGCGCATGCCCCACGCCCTGCAATTACATGCTGAAACTGCTGCCGCAGCCGCAGGTGGTCTTGGCATTCGGATTGCGGATCACGAACTGCGCACCGGTCAGGCTCTCGGTGTAATCCACCTCGGCGCCCATCAGGTACTGCAGGCTGAGCGGATCGACCAGCAGGGTGACCCCGCTGGTCTGCACCGCCAGGTCATCGCCGGCACGGTTCTCGTCGAACTCGAACCCGTACTGGAAGCCCGAACAGCCGCCACCCTCGATGTACACCCGCAACGACAGGTCGGGGTTGCCCTCGTCCTGGATCAGTTCCTTGACCTTGGCCGCAGCGGCTTCGGTGAAGTTCAGCGGCCGATCCAGCGACTGGTAGTCGGGGGCGGCGGCCGGCGTGGCGCCGGGGAGGGAGACGAGCGTGTTCATGGGCTCAGCATGGGGGCGCCGGCGATGGCTTTCAAGCCATCGCCTCGGCCAGCTTGCGGCGGGCCGCGGTGTCGCCCTTGCCGTCAGCGGACGCTTCGCCTTCCGGCGCCGGCAGGGCCTGCATCGGGGCGCTGGCATGGATCAGCCGGCCGTTCAGCTGGGCGCCCGCGTTCATTTCCACCACCTGGTAATGAACGTTGCCGTTGACCCGGGCACTCGGGGTCAGTTCAACCTTCTCGGTGGCATGCACGTCGCCGTCCAAGCGGCCACTGATGACCACCACCTGGGCACGGATCTCACCCTCGATCACGCCATGCTCGGCGAGGGTCAGGGTCGCCGCGCTGGCGCCCTCCTGGGCGATCACCTTGCCGTGGATGCGACCTTCCACGTACAGGCCACCACTGAATTCCACATCGCCACGGATCACCACCTGGTTGCCGATCAGGGCATCCACCACCAGTTGGCCATCACGGCTCGATTTGCTGCTTCCGAACATCTGCCTACTCCCCTTTGCTGGCCGGTGCGCCGGCCTGTTTCCAGTCGAATACCTGCGTGGTGCCCCCCGCACCACTCCCCAATGTCACCTTCACCCGTTGCGGGGTGAAGTCAGCCGGCAGCATCACGCTGCCGGTGAGCTGCTGGAAGTACCGGAACGAGTAATCCTGTCCCGGCACCTTGCTGCGCTGGTGCAGCTCGTCCCAGCTGATGGTGGCCAGCTTGCCGTTCTTCACGCCTTCCACCGTGAAACGCATCTGCCCCTGGCTGATCGCGCCCCGGTTGAGGTTCTGGGTGAGCACCACGCTGTACTGCCAGGTGCCGGCCGATTCCGGGCTGAATTCAATCGAATGGGTGTTCAGACCCTTGCGCTGGCTGGTCGAGCCCACCAGGCGTTCGTAGAAGGCGACGTCAGCGCGCAGGCCGGCGATCTCTTCATCGCGCTCGGCCAGCGAAGACTGCACTTCGTTGTTGGCGGCGCGGCTGATGCGGTCGGACGCTTCCAGCGTGGCCTGCTTCTGCTGCAACTCGGTCAGCTGGGTCTGCAGGGTATCGGCGCGCTTCTCGGCCGCCTGCACGCGCTGGCCCTGTTCACCGCGCGGCGCGCCCAGCCAGCAGCCACCCAGCACCGCAAGCACCAGGCTCAGCAGCCAGATGCCCGCGATCACCAGCAGGCGACGGCGGTCGGCGGGGGGTTGCGGCGCACCGGGAAGGCGGACCTGCACACGCATGGGAGGGCGGTTGTTCATGGGTAGTCTCCGTGGCATCGCAGTGGCGACGCCAGTACGGCCCCTGGGGCAAACGACGGGCTAGTGTATGACAGGAACGGCAGGTTTCCCCCGTGCCGGCCGGCAGCGGGCGGTGGCATTCAGCCACTCCATCGTCGATAGTGTGGCACCCCGCACAGTTCCGCCGCCGGAGCCCGCCATGACCGAAGCCCACCTGTTCGTGATCGGCATCCTGCTGGCCTGGCTGGCCGGCATCCGCGTCTACCTCACCGTCTTCGGGGTCGGCATTGCCGGCCTGCTCGGCTGGGTCGACCTGCCGCCGGCGCTGCAGGCCACCGAATCGTGGTGGGTGCTGGGCACATCGGCGGCGCTGGCCATCGCCGAATTCTTCGCGGACAAGATTCCCGGCGTGGATTCCGCCTGGGACCTGGTGCAGACACTTGCGCGCGTGCCCGCCGGTGCCTTCCTTGCGGCAGCGACACTGTCGCCCGATGGCGACCTGGGCACCGGTGCACTGGTGGCCGGCGCGGGCGTTGCACTGGCCAGCCACGGCCTGAAGGCTGGCACCCGCGCCCTGCTCAACACCTCACCGGAACCGGCCAGCAACTGGGTCGCTTCTGCAGCCGAAGATACCGTGGTGATCGGCGGGCTGGCGCTCGCGCTGGCGCATCCATGGATCGCGCTGGTGGTGGTGCTGGCCTGCAGCCTGGCCGGTGCACTGCTGGTCTGGCTGGTCTGGCGCACCTTGTGGAAAAGCGTGCGCTGGTTGGCACGTGGCGGCAGCGACGACGGACAACGGCAACCGCGTACCGGCTGATCGGCAGGCTTGTCGCATAATGGCCGCGAACACCAGGAGCATCGATGGCCGCAAACGAATCCGCCGCGGGCCCCCGCCCGGGACGCGCTGAAACCCCTCCGGCCGATCATTGGCAACGTTGGGCCGCCCCCTTGGCTGCGGCGACGCCTGCCGAGGCAGTACCGGCAATGCAACAGGCATCCACCCTGTCAGCACCCAGCGACGGTACCCGGCTGGCTGCTCCGCCGCCCCTGCCCTCCACCGCGACACTGCCGGAGGCCGGCAACAGTGACATGGCGCCTGTCGACGCCGACTCGCCCTACCGCGTGCTGATCGTAGAAGACGACCGTGCCCAGGCACTGTTCGCGCAGAGCGTGCTGCACGGCGCCGGCATGCAGGCGATCGTGCTTGGCGACGCCGATGGCGTGCAGCAGGCCATCCGCGAGCAACGCCCGGACCTGATCCTGATGGATCTGCACCTGCCCGGGCTGGATGGCATGCGGCTGACCGCGATGATCCGCCAGCAGCCCGGCATGCAGTTGCTGCCGATCGTGTTCCTCAGCGGAGACCCGGACCCGGAGCGCCAGTTCGAGGTGCTCGACTGCGGCGCCGACGATTACCTGAGCAAGCCGATCCGGCCGCGCCACCTGATTGCCGCGGTGGCCAACCGCATCCGCCGCGCACGCGCGCAGGCCGCGACCCTGCCGGGTGCCAACGGCGCACCGGCCACCAGCAATCCGGAAACCGGGCTCCCCACGCGCCACCACGTGCTGCAGCAGCTCAACGCAACGCTTGCCCAGCACGAACGCGGTGGCGTGTTCTTCGTGGAAATCTCCAGCGCGTTGGGGCTGCGCGAGCGCTACGGCTACGCGGCCTTCGAGCGGCTGATGGTGCAGGCCGGGCAACGTCTTGCCGAAGCTGGCCATCCGCACCTGTTGGCACGCCTGAATGACAACAGCTTCCTGCTGCTGGCGCGCAACACCGATGAGGACAGCCTGGAAGCGATTGCCGGCACCCTGCGCGAGCAGTTGTCCGCGCGCGCCTTCGTGATCCGCGACGACGAGTCGGTGCACCTGCGTGGTGTGGTCGGCTACGCGCCGCTGTCGCCGGGTTTCGACGATGCCAACAGCGCCCTGGAAGCGGTCGAACGCACCACCCTGCAAGCGCGCCTGCTCAGCGCCGGCGTGGCCGGCCACGTGCATCGCCAGGTGACCACCGAGCAGGAGCACCTGGCGCTGCTGGAAGGCCAGCTGGAGCTCGCTTACCAGCCGATCGTCGCCGTCGCCGGCGGCAGCAGCGCGCAGTACCAGCTGCTGCTGCGCCTGCGCCGGGCCGATGGCAGCGTGCTGACCGCCGGCCAGGTGATTCCCGCAGCCGAAGCCGCCGGCCGCATCGCCGATCTTGACCAGCAGGTACTGGAGCATGCGATGGGCCTGCTCGACCTGTATCGCCACGCCACCCAGCCGCTGAACCTGTTCGTCTCGCAGTCGCTGCGCACCCTGCAGCGCGATGCGTTCGCCGACTGGCTGCTGGAATCGCTGCAGCAACGCCGCCTGCCCGGCAGCGCGCTGGTGATCGACGTGCGCCTGCCCGATGCGCTGATCCACACCGTGCCGTTGCAGCAGTTCTGCCAGCGCATGGCCAGCGTCGGCGTGCGCTTCTGCCTGAGCCAGTTCGAACCGGGCAGCGAAGCGCTTGCCCTGCTCACCCAGCTGCCGCTGTCGTTCGTGCGCATGGCCGCACGTTTTTCCAGCAGCCACTCCAACCCGGATACGCGCGAAGAACTGCGCCGATCGATCGAGCAGGCGCATGCCGCCGGCCTGCAGATCATCGGCCAGCAGATCGAGGATCCGCAGGCAGCGGCCGCGATGTGGGTCGGTGGTGTCGATTACATCCAGGGCAACATGGTGCAGTCGGCCGGCAGCGACCTGAACTTCGACTTCCACAACGCGGTGCTCTGAGTGTCATCGACGGTCGCGCTGCTGGCGGCGTTGGCACTGGCCATCATCGCCCTGCTGGTACTGGGCCTGCGATTGCGTTCGCGCAGTCACGCGCTGGCGGCACTGCAGCGCGACCGCATCACCCTGACCAGCGAGCGCGACCAGCTGCGGCGCACCACCGAGCGCCAGGGGCAGCTGGAACATCAGCTGCTGCAGGCCAAGCAGGCCGCCGAAGCCGCCGTGCTGGCCAAGGGCGAGTTCCTGGCCACCATGAGCCACGAGATCCGCACGCCGCTCAACGGCATCCTGCCGATGCTGGAGCTGATCGCCCGTGGTCCGCTCGGCGAGGACCAGCGGCAGATGCTGGCCACTGCCTCGGCCAGCTCGCAGCAGCTGCTGCGCATCGTCGATGACATCCTCGATTACTCGCGACTGGAAGCACAGGCACTGGAACTGGAGATCACCAGCTTCAACCTGCGCGAACTGCTCGACGGTGTGGTGCAGCTGCTGCAGCGTGCCGCCGAAACCAAGGGCCTGACGCTGAGCCTGCAACTGGATCCGGCCGTGCGCCTGCCGGTACGCGGCGACCCGGTGCGCCTGCGCCAGGTACTGGGCAACCTGCTGGCCAATGCCATCAAGTTCACCGCACGTGGCCAGGTGCAGCTGCGCGTGCAGCGGCTGGGCGAAGGCCCCGCCCAGCACCAGCTGCGTTTTGAAGTGATCGACACCGGCATCGGCATCGATGAGGCCCAGCAGGCGCGGCTGTTCCAGTCCTTCAGCCAGGCCGACGCGTCGACCACACGCATCTACGGTGGCACCGGCCTGGGCCTGGCCATCTGCAAGCGCATCACCGACCTGATGCAGGGTGACATCGGCGTACGGTCCACGCCGGGACAGGGTGCAACGTTCTGGTTTGAAATACCGCTGTTGAAGGTCCCCGGCGATCTGCCGGCGCTGGCACGTTCGCCGACAGCGCTGCTGCTGTACACCGCCGATGCACAGCTGCAGCCACGCATCGAACGCGTCGCCGCGCACCATGGCCTGCAGGTACAGCTGCTGGCCAGTATTGATGAGGCCATGGAACGTCTGCGCGCAGCACCACGCCCGGGCCAGAGCACACCGGCATGGCTGCTGATCGACGCGCGCCAACGCCGCAATGGCGAGGCGGCCCTGCAGCGGGCCCTGGCCGAGCGCGGTGCCGACGACACGCTGCAGGTGCTGTGGCTGCAGGACGATCCGGTCACGCTGCGGCCGCGCCAGCAGCAGCTGCACAGCACCTTCACTGATGCCGCCCTGCACGCGCTGCTGGCGCAGCCAACCGCCACCGCACGTCCGGCAGCGCTGCTGGCCAATGCCGAAGACGCACAGCCGGCGGCCACGCTGCCGTCATTGGATCTGCGTGTCCTGCTGGTCGAGGACAACACGGTCAACCGGATGGTGGCCGAGCACCTGCTACGTGTCTTCCAGTGCCAGGTGCGCAACGCCGCCGACGGCGAGCAGGCCCTCGCACTGTTGCGCGAAGGTGGGATCGACGTCGTGCTGATGGACTGCCAGATGCCGGTGCTCGATGGTTACAGCGCAACACAGCGCTGGCGCAGGGAAGAAGCCGATGCGGGCCGCACGCGGCTGCCGATCATCGCGATGACTGCGAACGCCATGGCCGGTGATCGCGAACGCTGTCTGCAGGCGGGCATGGACGATTACCTGTCCAAGCCGATCGCGCGCGAAACGCTGCATGCCTTGCTGCAGCGTTGGGGCCGGATATCCGCGGATCGCGGACATGCAGCGCTGCCGGAACCCGTGGAACTCCCCGCAACGACGAGCATGCGTGACGGCGAGAGCCCGCGTGATGAAGGAGCACGTTCGACCCCGACTCCCCAGCCGGTGCTTGATCGCAGCGTGCTGGATGAACTGCACGCGGTGATCGGCGATGCCGCTGCACAGATCGTGGCGGTGTTCCTGGAAGACGCACCGCAGCTGGTGCAGCAGTTGCAGCAGGCAGCGCAGGGCAACGACATAGAGCGCCTGCAGGCGCTGTCGCACAGCCTGAAATCCTCCAGCGCCAACGTCGGCGCGCTGTCGCTGTCAGCAGTGGCGCGGCGGATCGAACACGAAGCCCGCAGTGGCAGCCTGCAGCGCCCCGCCGTGGCAGTAGCGCTGCTGGTGGCGGAGTTCGCCCGCGCGCGCGTGGCGCTGACCGGCTACCTCGCCGGCCAGGCACGCTGAATCATTCTTCGAGCTTGCTCAGCAGGTACTTCGGCTCACCGATGCGCTCGATCAGCTCCAGCTGGGTTTCCAGCCAGTCGATGTGCTCTTCTTCGGAGTCGAGGATCTTCACGAACAGCTGGCGGCTGACGTAGTCGCCGACCGAATCGGCGTAGGCCACGGCCTCGCGCAGGGTGACCACGCCATCGCGTTCCAGCGACAGATCGCACTGCAGGATCTCGGTCGGGTTCTCACCGATGCGCAGCTTGCCCAGCGCCTGGAAGTTCGGCAGGCCTTCGAGGAACAGGATGCGATCGGCGAGCATGTCGGCATGCTTCATTTCCTCGATCGATTCCTTGTACTCGTGTTCGGCCAGTTCCTTGATGCCCCAGTTCTTCAGCATCTTGGCGTGCAGGAAGTACTGGTTGATCGCGGTCAGCTCGTTGTAGAGGACCTTGTTGAGGAATTCGATGACCTTGGTGTCGCCCTTCATGGGGATGCTCCTGCACGCTGAAATCGCGGGCACTGTAACGCCTTGCGCGCGCGCGTGAAGGAACGCGAATCGTGCGCATTGGCCAGTGCGGCCAGCAATGAATATCAGGAGAGCGCGGCGTCAACGCGCCGCGAAACGACTCAGGCGACCTGCGCCAGACCCAGTACCGGCAGCGGCAGATCGTGGGTGGCACGCGCCTTGGCCAGCAGGTCGCCGGCCATGTCCAGGCAGGAACCGCAGGTGGCGCCGCATCCGGTACGCATGGTCAACTCGGCCACCGACGTTACGCCATGACTGGCGGCTTCGCGGATCTGGTGGTCGGTAACACCGTTGCAGATGCAGACGTACACAGGCGGGAACCAGGGCAGCAGGCCAGTAGCGGCCTGGTCGCTATTCCAATGGAAACGAGAATGGTTGTCAATCAGAGACCTGAACCATTCTCGATACGGTTCAGCGTCCCGCCGAACCGGCCCGCCATGAGGGGGCTACAGACGCAGCAGCGCTAGCGTCAGCACCGGTGCACTGAAGAAGACGATCAGCCACTGCACGCCCCCGCCTGCCGCTCTCAGCCGCAGCAGGTGGTCCGCCAGCAACAGCGCACCTGCACAGGTCGCGAAGGCGAGGCACGCCCCCAGCGCAAGCGGCATCCATGCGAGGTCGCCGAGAACCACCACGCTCAACAACAGCCAGGGGAGGCTTGCCAGGCGGACAACCAGTCCTTGCCGGAAATAGCCGGCAGCGCTGCGTTGCGACCGATCGACCCGCTCGTTGCGCAGCCTGCGCGTCAAACCGCCCCCGGTTCACCCTTGGCTTTCCGCGGCCAGTACCCGCCGCGCATGGGTGTGCGCTTCCTGGGCCTGTCATGGCCGGCGGCGTGGCCTGGCATCCAGGCCTCGGCAGCGCTCTTGGGCATGGCACTGATGCCCTGCCCCGCCACCCCCTGGGCCAACGGCGCCAGATGTCGCAGCGCACGCGCATAGACGCCACGCTTGAACACCACCACATGCTCCACCGGATACCAGAAGTCGACCCAGCGCCAATGATCGAACTCGGGCGAGTCGGTATGGTCCAGGCTGACGTGGGCCTCGTCACCGGTCAGGCGCAGCAGGAACCAGACCTGCTTCTGGCCGATGCAGACCTGGCGTTCATTGCGGCGGATGGCCCGCGCCGGCAGCTTGTAACGCAGCCAGCCCGGTGTCGCCCCAAGCACTTCAACGTGCTCCGGCAACAGCCCGGTCTCTTCCTGCAGTTCACGATACATGGCCTCGACAGGCGTCTCGTCGGTGTTCATGCCACCCTGCGGGAACTGCCAGCCATCCCGGCGCACACGTCGTGCCCAGAACACCTGCCCGTCCTGCCGCATCAGCACGATGCCGACGTTCGGTCGATAGCCGTCCGGATCGATCACGATGCGGACTCCTAAGAAAATCTACTGGTTGGGACTATCCCATGCCGTCTGTCGGGCCACAAGCACGATACAAAGGTGTTGACAGTCCTTGTGCACATCAGCAGAATAGCGGGCTCACCAAGGCTATGTAGCTCAGCCGGTTAGAGCACAGCACTCATAATGCTGGGGTCGGTGGTTCGAGTCCACCCATAGCCACCACGTTGAAGTTGTTTTTCAATGTGAAAAGTGAGAAAATAGTTACACGTTACATTGCCCCTTAGCCAAGCGGTAAGGCACCTGACTCTGACTCAGGCATCGGTGGTTCGAATCCATCAGGGGCAGCCAAATTAAATGCAAAAGGCCAGATCGAAAGATCTGGCCTTTTGCGTTTAATCTGATCACGCATTCCACCTTATCCCCTGCGCCTGTCGGCGCACCCCCTTGAACATCAAGGGGCCTCTCCTCCAGACAGAACTCCGGGGTCGGGTATGCGGAACCACGAGGAGTGCTGGCCGCTGGCCGGCAACCTCGAAATGCGCAGCCCCAGAACGACAAAAGCCCGGCCGAAGCCGGGCTTTTGCTTTTCCAGCCAGTGGGCTCCCGAGGGAGCCCAACCAGGCGCGGCAGATCAGCGCTTGGAGAACTGGGTGGCGCGGCGGGCCTTGTGCAGACCGACCTTCTTACGTTCGACTTCGCGGGCGTCGCGGGTCATGAAGCCAGCCTTGCGCAGCTCGGACTTCAGGGTTTCGTCGTACTCGACCAGAGCACGGGCGATACCCAGACGGATCGCACCGGCCTGGCCGGTGGTGCCGCCGCCAGCGGCGGTGACCAGGATGTCGAAGCTCTCGGTGTTCTTGGTCAGCTCGAGCGGCTGGCGCACGATCATGCGAGCGGTCTCACGGCCGAAGAACTCGTCCAGCGGACGGCCATTGACGGTGATGTTGCCCGAACCCTTGCGCAGGAACACGCGAGCGGTGGAGGACTTGCGGCGGCCAGTGCCGTAGTTTTGAGTGATAGCCATGATTAGATATCCAGAACCTGCGGCTGCTGTGCGGCGTGCGGATGCTCAGTGCCGGCGTAGACCTTGAGCTTGCGGTACATCTGGCGACCCAGCGTGCCCTTCGGCAGCATGCCCTTGACGGCGGTCTCGATCACGCGCTCCGGGTGGCGCTCAAGCGCCTGGGCGAGGGATTCGGTCTTCAGGTTGCCGATGTAACCGGTGAAACGGTGATACATCTTGTCCTGCAGCTTCTTGCCGGTGACGACAATCTTTTCTGCATTGATGACGACCAGATAGTCGCCGGTATCAACGTGCGGGGTGTAGACCGGCTTGTGCTTGCCACGCAGACGGCGGGCCAGCTCGGTGCAGAGACGGCCCAGGGTCTTGCCCTCGGCGTCGACGAGGTACCAGTCGCGCTGGACGGTCTCGTTCTTGGCAGTGAAAGTGCTCATGAAGAACTCTTGGTTAGGTCGGGCTCATTGCGGCGAAGGACTCGCCGGAACTCTGCCACGCGTTGTGAAAGGTGGAGCGTAAGGGGCGGCATTGTACGCAGCTTGGCTGGCGGGTGCAACCCGGCTTCCGCCCCGGGTTGGCAGGGGGCCGGGGCCGGGCGAGAATCGGGCCTCCCCCGCTCCACGCCGTGCCGCCATGACCGTGCTTCGCCAGACCACCCCGCTGGACCACCTGCTGACCGAGGCGCAGCGCGCCCTGGACACGGTGTTCGGCAACCCGCCGGCCAGCCGCCCCTATCCGGCCACGGACACCGGCGAACCCGGCATGGACAGCGCGCAGCGTCGCCACGCGGCCGGGCTGATGCGTATCAACCATGTCGGCGAGGTCTGCGCCCAAGGCCTGTACTTCGGCCAGGCCGCGGTGGCGCGCGATCCGGCGACCCGCGAGCATCTGCTGGAGGCGGCCCAGGAAGAGACCGACCACCTGGCCTGGTGCGCCACCCGCCTGGGCGAGCTGGACAGCCGCCCGAGCCTGTTCAATCCGCTCTGGTACGCCGGCAGCTACACCATCGGCACCCTCGCCGGGCTGCGTGGCGATGGCTGGAACCTGGGTTTCGTGGTCGAGACCGAGCGCCAGGTGGAAGCCCATCTGGACGAACACCTGGTCGACCTGCCGGCCGGCGATCTGCGCAGCCGCGCGGTCATCCGGGTGATGAAGGAAGACGAAGCCCGGCATGCCGAGCATGCGGAGCAGGCCGGCGCACGCCGCCTGCCGTTCCCGATTCCCGGCGCGATGGCGTTGGCCTCGAGGGTGATGAAGAGCATTGCCTACCGCATTTGAGGCGGCGCCCCCACCAACGGTGGGGGCCTACCCAACCACACGGTGGGGCCCGACCGTTGGTCGGGCCACCTTTCAGTTGGGTGACACCAGCTTCAGGCCGATGACGCCGGCCACGATCAGGCCCACGCAGGCCAGGCGTGCCGGCGAGGCGCTGTCGTTGAACAGATAGATGCCCAGCACCGTCACGCCCAAGGCGCCGATACCAGTCCAGATCGCATAGGCCGTGCCGACCGGAATGTTCTTCATCGCCTGGCTCATGAGGTACAGGCTGATCAGGGCCGACACCACCGTCAGGGCGGTCGGCACGGGTTTGCTGAAACCTTCGGAGTACTTCATTCCAAGGGCGAATCCGATCTCGAACAGACCGGCCAGCAGCAGATAGATCCAGGGCATGGGTGGGGGCTCCTTACCTTTTTTGAGAAAAACGAAACGGCCCGGTGTTTTCACACCGGGCCGTAGGTCGGTACATCGCCGTGGAACTGAAGATTGCGCCAAGCGCAGGCTCCACGGGGCGGGGCGTCCCGCCTGGGTGGCGATGCCTGACGGCATCGCGCATGGGTCACTCAGCCAGGTTGCGGCCGTGGAACAGCTCTTCGATCTCACGACGCAGCAGCGCTTCGATCTTCATGCGTTCCTTGAACGAGATGTTCTTGGCCTTCTCCTCGAACAGGTACTGGTCCAGGTCGAAGTCCTTCAGGTGCATCTTCGTGTGGAAGATGTTTTCCTGGTAGACGTTGACGTCGAACATCTCGTAACGCGACTTGATGTTCTTGGCCAGGAAGTTCTGGATCGAGTTGATCTTGTGATCGATGTAGTGCTTCTTGCCCTTCACATCACGCGTGAAGCCACGGACACGGTAGTCCATGATCACGATGTCCGATTCCAGGCTCTCGATCAGGTAGTTCAGTGCCTTCAACGGCGAAATGACGCCGCAGGTAGCCACGTCGATATCGGCGCGGAAGGTGGCAATGCCTTCCTGCGGGTGCGTTTCCGGATAGGTGTGCACGGTGATGTGCGACTTGTCCATGTGCGCGACCACGGCATCGGAAATCAACTCCTTGCCGGCCTGCTTCTTGTCGATCACCGGCTCTTCGGAGATCAGGATCGTCACCGAGGCACCCTGCGGATCGTAATCCTGGCGCGCCACGTTGAGGATGTTGGCGCCGATGATCTCAGCGACATCGGTCAAGATTTGAGTAAGCCTGTCGGCGTTGTACTCTTCATCGATGTATTCAATGTAACGCTGACGCTCCTCTTCGGTGCGCGCGTAACACACGTCATAGATGTTGAAGCTCAGCGCCTTGGTGAGGTTGTTGAAACCCTGCAACCTCAGGCGAGGCAACGGCTTGACCACGGCGGTCGATTCCTGTGTAAGAAGGGAAAGGGGGAATTATGCGGCATAAGTGTCTCCAGGGGGAACGTGAAGACGCTCAGGTTCTGGCACACTGTTTGCCCTTAACAATTGCGCTGGTTAAGCTCCGCTATCGACCCCGTGAATCCGTTCATGCGCAGAGGGAGCGCCCCTATCGTGTCAACCGTGCGCCTAGCTAGCAGCCCATTGGCCTTGGACATCGCAACAATCGACCGCTTCCTGGCACACAGCCACAGGCGGCGCTATCCCACCCGTACCGACGTCTTCCGACCCGGTGACCCGGCAGGCACCCTGTATTACGTCATCAGCGGCTCGGTTTCGATCATGGCCGAGGAGGAAGAGGACCGTGAACTGGTGCTGGGCTATTTCGGCGCCGGTGAGTTCGTCGGCGAGATGGGCCTGTTCGTGGAGTCGGACCGCCGCGAGGTGATCCTGCGTACCCGCACCGCGTGTGAGCTGGCCGAAATCAGCTACGAGCGCCTGCATCAGCTGTTCCTCGGCCCGCTGTCGGCCGATGCCCCGCGCCTGCTGTACGCGCTGGGCCAGCAGATCTCCAAGCGCCTGCTGGACACCAGCCGCAAGGCCAGCCGTCTGGCCTTCCTGGATGTCACCGACCGTATCGTGCGCACGCTGCACGATCTGGCGCAGGAACCGGAGTCGATGACGCATCCGCAGGGCAGCCAGCTGCGCGTCTCACGCCAGGAACTGGCCCGTCTGGTCGGTTGCTCGCGCGAAATGGCCGGCCGGGTGCTGAAGAAGCTGCAGACCGACGGCCTGCTGCACGCCCGCGGCAAGACCGTGGTGCTGTACGGCACCCGTTGACCACCCGGTGTCCGCCGGGCATGGCCCGGCGCTGCCACAAGACCTCCACCGATAGCGCCGGGCCATGCCCGGCGGATCCCCGTACGTGCGACGTACCATCGCATGTCCCGCACACCCGCTTCCGCTAGGCTCGATCCATGGAGCTGAGCAGCGAATTCTGGTGGTTCATCCTTATCGGCCTCGGCGCACAGCTGGTCGATGGTGCGCTGGGCATGGCATTCGGGCTGGTTTCTTCCTCAGTGCTGCTCAGCATGGGGCTGCCTCCCGCACAGGTCAGCGCCAGCGTGCATACCGCTGAAGTGTTCACCACCGGGGCCTCCGGTGTGTCGCATCTGGTCGCCGGCAATGTCGACAAGCGACTGTTCTTCCGCCTCGCCGTGCCCGGCGCTGTGGGCGGCGCGCTCGGCGCGTACGTGTTGACACAGGTCCCTGGCGACCTGATCCGCCCGCTGATCTACCTGTACCTTCTGGTGCTGGCGATCATCATCCTGGCCCGCGCAGCCGGCCGCTGGATGCCCAAGGGCGAGATCCGCCGGGTGCCGGTGCTGGGCTTCTTCGCCGGCCTGCTCGATGCCAGTGGCGGTGGCGGCTGGGGCCCGGTGGCCACCTCCACCCTGCTCGCCGGCGGCGGTCAGGCGCGGACCACGATCGGCACCGTCAATGCGGCCGAGTTCGTGGTCACCTTGACCATTTCGGCGACGTTCCTGCTGTCGATGGGCGTGCAGCACCTGCAGATCGTCGCCGGCCTGCTGATCGGCGGCATGATGGCCGCGCCGGTGGCGGCGATGCTGGTGAAGCGGGTGAAAGAACGTTGGGTACTGGTCGCAGTGGGCGTGCTGGTGCTGGGCATCAGCCTGTTCCAGGTGGGCCATGCCGTGTTCGGGTACCTGTACCGCTGAGGCATCCCCCGTAGAGCCGAGCCATGCTCGGCTGATAGCGCACGGATACCGCAACGAAGAGCAGCCGAGCATGGCTCGGCTCTACAACAGGCTCGGGTCAGGCCTTGTCACCACCGCGGTCCACGCAACCCCAGTTGAGGATGCGGGTGCCGGCCGGCAGCACGCGGCGGAAGAATTCCACCTTGGCAGGCTTCGGGTTGACCACCACCGGCGCTTTCGCCGCAAGCAGCAGCGGCAGGTCGGCAGTGCTGTCGGAGTACGCGATATCGATGTCGCCGTAGCCGCGCTCGCGCAGCATGCGCATCTTCTCTTCGTTGTGGCAGTGCCGGGTCGGCCCTACCCCGCCCAGCCGCGGCCCCACTTCGGTGCCGATCACCGGCACGTCCTGGTGGGCGACGAAGGCCAGGATCGCGCGGGCAAGTTCCGGCGGTGCGCCGGTGGCCACCACCACGCGATCGCCCTTGGCACGGTGCGCGGCAAATACCTCCAGCGCCTGTGGCAGCAGCTTGGCGCGCATCTGCGCTTCATTGCGCAGCACGTAGGCGTCAATCACCTTGTTGAACTCGCGCGCGCGGTGCAGGCCGAAGCTGCCGATCCAGACGTAGACCGAGATACCGGCACGGCGGGTCGGCAGCATCGCCACCATCGGCCCGGCAATCGGGGTGACCAGCAGCGCCGCCAGCATCCGCAGCGGGTTGCGCTTGATCAGCGAAGCGAACAGGTGGGTACCCGAATCGCCGTCATACAGGGTGTGGTCGAAGTCGAAGACCACCAGCGGCGCATCCTCGCGCGGCGTTGGATAGTACGTTTTCATGCTGCGAAGAATAGCTGACGCAGACCCTCACCCGGCTCTTCCACGCGCATGAAGGCCTCGCCGACCAGGAACGAGTGGATGCCGGCATCGCGCATCAGCGCCACATCCTGCGGGCCGAGAATGCCACTCTCGGTGACCAGCAGGCGGTCACGCGGCACGGCCAGGCGCATGTCCAGCGTGGTCTGCAGCGACACCTCGAAGGTGCGCAGGTTGCGGTTGTTGATGCCGATCATCGGCGCCGGAACCTGCAGCGCTCGCTCCAGCTCGTCGATGTCGTGCACTTCCACCAGCACGTCCATGCCCAGCGACATCGCCAGTTCGGACAGCGTGGCCAGCTGCGTGTCGTCCAGCGCGGCGACGATCAGCAGGATGCAGTCGGCGCCGAGCACGCGCGCCTCGACCACCTGGTAGGCGTCGATCACGAAGTCCTTGCGCAGCACCGGCAGCGTGCAGGCTTCGCGCGCCTGCTGCAGGTAGGCGTCGGCCCCCTGGAAGAAGTCGACATCGGTCAGCACCGACAGGCAGCTGGCGCCGCCGAACTCATAGCTGACCGCGATGTCGGCCGGGCGGAAGTCGGGGCGGATCACGCCCTTGGACGGGCTGGCCTTCTTCACTTCGGCAATCACCGCTGGATCGCCATTGGCGACGGCAGCCTGCAGCGCGCGCACGAAACCGCGCACCGGTGGCGCATCGGCCAGCGCCGCCTGCAGCTCCTCAAGCGGTCGCTGGGCGCGGCGCTGGGCTACTTCTTCGGCCTTGCGGGCCAGGATCGTCTGCAGGATATCGCTCATCGTCGTCGGGTCGGTGCTGGGGCGGTGAGGACGACCATTATCGGCCATCGGGTGGGTCAGGCTGAACCGCGTGCTCAGGCAACCAGCGCGCGGGTGGTGTCGACATACTGCTGCAGGCGGGCACGGGCGCTGCCATCGGCAATGACGGCGCGGGCGCGGGCCAGGCCGTCGCCGATATCGCTGGCCACGCCGGCCACGTACAACGCCGCGCCCGCATTCAGGGCGACGATGTCCAGTGCCGGGCCCGGCTCGTTGTCGAGCACCGCACGCAGCATGGCGATGGACTGTTCCGGGCCGTCCACGCGCAGGTTGCGGCTGGCCGACATGGCGATGCCGAAGTCTTCCGGGTGGATCTCGTACTCGCGCACCTTCCCGTCGCGCAGCTCACCCACCAGGGTGCCCGCGCCCAGCGAGATCTCGTCCATGTTGTCGCGGCCCCACACCACCATCGCGCGCTCGGCGCCCAGTTCGCGCAGCACGCGCGCCTGGATGCCCACCAGATCGGGGTGGAACACGCCCATCAGCACCGACGGCGCATTGGCCGGGTTGGTCAGCGGACCGAGGATATTGAAGATGGTGCGCACCCCCATCTCGCGACGCACCGGCGCCACCACCTTCATCGACGGGTGGTGGATCGGCGCGAACATGAAGCCGATGCCGGTCTGTTCGATGGCCGCGGCCACCTGCGCCGGCTGCAGCTCGATGGCCGCGCCCAGTGCTTCGACCGCATCGGCACTGCCGGACTTGGACGACACGCTGCGGTTGCCATGCTTGGCCACGCGCGCGCCGGCGGCGGCGGCAACGAACATCGCGCAGGTGGAGATGTTGAAGGTATGCGAGCCATCGCCACCGGTGCCGACGATGTCGACCAGGTGGGTGGTATCGGCGACCGGTACGGCCAGCGCGAATTCGCGCATCACCGTCGCCGCGGCGGCGATCTCGTCGATGGTTTCCTTCTTCACGCGCAGGCCGGTGAGGATGGCGGCGGTCATCATCGGCGAGACGTCGCCGCGCATGATCTGCCGCATCAGGTCGACCATTTCGTCGAAGAAGATCTCGCGATGCTCGATGGTGCGTTGCAGGGCTTCCTGGGGGGAGAAGCTCATCGGAATACTCCTTGGATCAGGCAGCCGGGCGCTGCAGGAAATTGCGCAGCAGCGCGTGACCATGCTCGGTGAGGATCGATTCGGGGTGGAACTGCACGCCCTCGACCGGGAACTGGCGATGGCGCAGGCCCATGATCTCTTCGATCGAGCCATCCTCGTTCTCGGTCCACGCGGTCACTTCCAGCGCGTCGGGCAGGCTGTTCTTGTCCACCACCAGCGAGTGGTAGCGGGTGGCCTGGTAACCGTCCGGCAGGCCGGCAAACACGCCCTTGCCTTCGTGCCGGATCGGTGAGGTCTTGCCGTGCATGATGTTGCCGGCGCGGATGACCGTACCGCCGTAGACCTGGCCGATGCCCTGGTGGCCCAGGCACACGCCGAGGATCGGCGTGGTCGGCCCCAGGCGCTGGATCAGCTCCAGCGACACGCCCGCTTCGCTGGGCGTGCACGGGCCGGGCGAGATGACGATGCGCTCGGGTTTCTGCGCGGCGATCTCGTCCACGCTCATCACATCGTTGCGCACCACCTTCACCTCGGCACCCAGCGTCTGCAGGTACTGCACGAGGTTGTAGGTGAAGCTGTCGTAGTTGTCGATCATCCACAACATGGTCAGGTTCCGTCGCTTATCAGGAAAATGGCGTACACGTTTTCGGTGTAGGTGATGGGGCCGGCTTCGATGGATTCGGGCAGGCGCGAGCCCGTGGTCTCAATGCTGTTCATCGGCGCCTCGGGCGAGGGCGGCGAAGGCGGCGTCACCAGATCGCCGCTGCTGGGCCAGCTGCCTGCTTGGATTCCGTAGGCGAAGTTCGGCGCCACATCGGAAATGCTGTACAGACCGCGCAGCTGGGTGCCG
The DNA here is from genome assembly GCF_056861525.1 of Stenotrophomonas sp. 82F1. Lineage (NCBI taxonomy): Bacteria > Pseudomonadati > Pseudomonadota > Gammaproteobacteria > Lysobacterales > Lysobacteraceae > Stenotrophomonas > Stenotrophomonas sp. 82F1. The sequence goes on along the minus strand of NZ_JBSPUD010000019.1, from coordinate 5,884 downwards.
TAGGCCTTGGCCAAGCCCTGCGCGGACTCGCGGGTCTTGGCTGCGGCCTCGCCCTTGAGTTCACGGCGCAGCGCCACCTCGCCCGAGTACGTCGGGGCCAGGCTGCTGACCTGTACGTTCTCGTTGGCATTCAGCGCCCCCAGCACATCCTGCATCGCCTTCACGCTGGCAAAGCTGGCGCGCAGCTGGCGTGACACGCGGGTACCGATGAAGACCTGCCGGCTCTGCTCATAGCGCGTGGCGGGGCCGATGCGCAGGTTGTCCGCGCGCACGCTGCCCTCCACCGCTTTGTGCTGCTTGAACAGCGCCAGTACGCGGGCGACGTTGTCCTGCACGCGGCGACGTGCGGCATCGGCATCCATGTCGGTCTCTTCGATGTTCAACTGCAGGCCGAACCGGTCCGGCATCACCAGCCGGCGCGCCTCGCCCTTCACCAGCAGGTGTGGCTGCGAGGGAATGGTGTTGGCCTGTGCCCACGCAGAGGGGGCCATCGTGGCCAGCAGCGACGACCACAGCAGAACGCTCAGCAGCTTCATGCGGTACTCCTTGTCTTGAATGGAAACAGCGAAGGGTGCTGCGGCGCAGGCCACAGCACAGGGAAACTCACAGGCCCTTGGCGGCCTGGGCGACGGCGCGGAACAGCGCGCGGCCCTTGTTCATCGTCTCGTCCCATTCCTTGTCCGGGTCGGAGTCGTAGACGATGCCGGCGCCGGCCTGCACATACAGGCGGCCGTCCTTGATCACCGCAGTGCGGATCGCGATCGCGGTATCGGCATCGCCGTGCCAGCCGATGTAGCCGATGCTGCCGGCGTAGACATTGCGCTTGATTGGTTCCAGCTCGCGGATCACTTCCAGCGCGCGGATCTTCGGCGCGCCGCTGACCGTACCGGCCGGGAAGGTGGCGCGCAGCACGTCGGCATAGCTCAGGCCCGGCTGCAGCTGCCCGGTCACTTCGCTGACGATGTGCATGACGTGGCTGTAGCGTTCGATCACGAACTGCTCGCCCACTTCGACGGTGCCGGCCTTGGACACGCGGCCGGCGTCGTTGCGGCCCAGGTCGATCAGCATCAGGTGCTCGGCGCGTTCCTTCGGGTCGGCCAGCAGCTCGACCTCCAGCGCCTGGTCCAGCTCCGGCGTGGCGCCGCGCGGACGGGTGCCGGCGATCGGGCGCACGGTCACTTCGCCATCCTGCAGGCGCACCAGGATTTCCGGCGAGGAGCCGACCACCTGCAGGTCACCGACATCCAGGAAATACATGTACGGCGACGGATTCAGTGCACGCAGCGCGCGGTACACATCCACCGGGCGCGCCTTGAACGGCACGCTCAGGCGCTGGCTGAGCACCACCTGGAAGATGTCGCCGGCGCGGATGTATTCCTTGCTGCGCTGGACCGCGTCGACGAAGCCTTCGCGGGTGAAACCGGAAACGAAATCGGACTCGTCCAGCACGTCGCTGGTCAGCGGTGCCGGATAGCCGGCACCCGGCGCACGCAGTTTGGCGGTCAGTGCATCCAGGCGGGCCTGGGCCTGCTCGAAGGCGCCTTCGACACGCGGATCGGCATGCACGATCAGGTACAGGCGGCCCTTCAGGTTGTCGAATACCGCCAGCTCATCGGAGTGCAGCAGCAGGATGTCCGGGGTACCAAGTTCGTCACGGCCGGCCGGCGAGGCCAGGCGCGGCTCGATGTAGCCGATGCATTCGAAGCCGAACCAGCCGACCAGGCCACCGGTGAAGCCCGGCAGGCCTTCCAGCTTCGGCACCGAGTGGGCGCTGCGCAGCGCCTCGACCTCGGCAAACGGGTCGGCGACCTCGCGGGTTTCCAGCACCTGGCCGTCCTCACGCACAGTCAGGGTGTGGCCGTGGAAGGCGTACACGCGACGTGCCGGCAGGCCGATGATCGAGTAACGACCAAAGCGCTCGCCGCCTTCGACGGATTCAAACAGGTAGGTATTGGGGCCGTCGGCGAGCTTCAGATAGACCGAAAGCGGCGTGTCCAGGTCGGACAGCACTTCGCGGACAACGGGAATATGGGTGTGGCCTTCAGCGGCCTGCTGCTGAAACTGAGCGTGCGAGATCAAGACGACTTTCCTTCCGGGACACAGCGTTATGGGGACGGACGACGGCAACAGGCCACCATCGCCACCAACGGCGTGCGGAAGAAAGGGTATGCGGGGTCGTCAGGCTGGACACCCAATGACTGTATCGCAGCTTTGGCCGCAGGGAAACCCTTTGGCGACGGGCGGTTTGTCTTCGCCCTAGCCCATCCGCCGCGCCTGTTCCTGGCTCTCCTGCACCTGCTGCTGGGCCAGCGACACCCCCTGCGCCTGCTCGCGACTGGCGTTGATCGCATCAATCTGGGCGGTGCTCGCGCTGAGCGGCTGGGCCATGCCCGCCGCCACCTCGACGTGGGCATGGCGGCGGTGCGCGGCGTTCAGGTCGGGCGTATCCACCGCGAAGGCGCGGCGGTGATCGTCGCTGAGCACCACGTGGGAAATGGACTCCAGCCCCTCGCGCTTGGCCTGCACGGCCAGTGCACCGGCGAGCTGGTCGCTCTGCACGTTCGGCACGCGGTTGTGGGCGGCATCCAGGGCGTGCACGCCGGTCTGTGCGCCATTGAACAACCGGTAGTCGGTGTGACCAGGGTCGTTGATGCCGGGCGCGCGCGCAGTGGGTTCTGCCGCCACGCCGGCGCGGCGGCCATCTTCCGGATGCTGTATGCGCTGGTGCTGCTCGACCAGCTTGCGGGCGACGGCTTCCTGCTTGATCAGTTCCGAATCCAGGCTGGGGATGACGGTCGGATCCATGCCATGGCGGGCAGTCGCCTCGCTGAAGGCCGGCATCATGCCGCGGATGACACGTTCGGACCTGTCGAGGTTGTGCAGCCTCATTGCGTCCAACGGCAGGTTGCCAGTTGGCACGTGGGTCGCGGCGGCAGCCCCGATGCCCACCGCAGCACCACCCAGCGCGGACAGGGTGATCGGCGCCTTGGCGGTGATGCCCTTCAGCTGGGACGCCACCAGGTCATAGCCACGATCGACATGGGCGCCAGCGGTGGCGAACCCGTTCTGCAGCTTGCCGGCCACCCATTGGCCGTCGTGGCTGATGGCAGCGGCCACGCGTTCACCCGCCACGCGCGTGCTTGCGGCGTCGGCAACGGCCTGTTTCGTCGCGTGCTGCGCATGGTGCTCGCCGTGGTCACGGACAGCTTCGGCCTGCTTGGCAAGCCGGCCGGCGACGTTGTCCGCGCCCACCCGGTCAGCCACCCACGACAGTGCGGACAGGCCATGGGAGCGGGTTTGCGATTCGACGCGGTGCAGCGTGGCTTCGATGCTGCCGGTCAGTTCGCGCCCCGACGCAACCACCGTACTGGTCGCCCGGGTGCTCACCTGCAGGCTGGTGGACCCCATGTTCACCACCTGGCCGATGACCATGCCTTCGGTCTTCAGTACGCGCTCGACACCATCGCCCACCTTGTCCAGCGCATGGGCAGTGGCGGCGCCGGCCCGTTCGACCTGCTCGCCGGCCAGGCGACCGCTGCGCATGCCGTACGCCGTGGCATGCAGCACGGTGGACAGCGGGCCCGCCAGTTCCGCCACCTGGCTGGGCGGCGCCACGTGCGGGCGATCGACGAGTGCCCCGTGCGCGTCGCGGGTCTTGGGCTCAAGCAACAGCTCGAGGCGACCTGCCGCGAGCGGAATATCGCGCAGCGCCTGCTGGCCCGGCTGGCTCGCCAGTTGTTCGATGAACTGTGCAGCGGACGTCTGCGCGCCCGGAGGCAGCATCTCGCGCAGCTTTTCACCGACGACCTTCTGCATGGCCGGATCCTTCAGCACCATGCCCAGTTCGTTGGCAAGCACACCGTAGCCACGACGCTGATGCTCGCTCAGGCGGTGCATGCCGTTCTGCACATCGTTCAGCACCTCACCGGTGGTCTGGTAGGTGTGCACGGACTGCTGCGTGTCGAAGGTCGGCAGGCCGTTGTCCTTGGCATAACGCGCCGGGGTTGCCGGATGCAGGCCGGCGGCGTTGAACGTGGTGGCACGTGCGCCGGTGACTGCGGACGCGGCGGAAGCCATGCCGCCACCGAGGGAGTGGCCGGCGATTTCGAAGCCGCCGGGCAGACGACGGTTCATGGCTACGGCAAGTTCCATCGCGCGGTCGTAATAATCGCTGCGCATGCCGATGCCCTGCTGACCGTTGTTGAGGAAATCCTCGCCGCCGGATTCACGTTTTCCATTGGGCGCCAGCGGGTCAAGAATCTCACCCGTGGACCCCTTGTAGACCACGACAGGTTTCGCATCCTCACCGAAGACGCGCTTGTCGGGGATATAGATCTCGGCGCGGAATCCGGACTTCCTCGGCTGCAGCATTTCCTTGAGTTCGGCGTCCGAGATGTTGATGCCAGCTTCGCGCAGCGCGTCGGGATCACTACTTGCGCGCACCCATCCTATGAAGTGACCCCCGAGAGTTGGACGGTGGGGTCAAACGGCCGCTTGGGCCTGTTTCCGGTACTGTACCGGGCTCAGGCCCTTCAATTTCAATCTGATGCGCTCTTGGTTGTAGTACTTGATGTAATCCACGAGCCCAGCCTCCAGACTCTCGATGCTGTCAAAGCTGTTCAGGTAGAAAAATTCTGACTTCAGCGTCCCGAAAAAGCTTTCCATTGCCGCATTGTCCAGGCAGTTGCCACGCCGGGACATGCTTTGCTTCAACGAGTGCTTTTCCAGCATGTGCCGGTAGTTTTCATGCTGGTACTGCCAGCCCTGGTCGGAGTGGATCATGGGGCGCTCATCCGGGGAGAGCTTGTTGATGGCTTCGTCCAGCATCTGACCTACCAGATCGAACACGGGCTGACGCTTGATCTGATAAGCCACGATTTCGCCGTTGTAGAGGTCCATGATCGGCGACAGGTAGAGCTTCATCCCTTGCACCTTGAACTCGGTGACGTCGGTCACCCACTTCTGGTTGGGCCGCTCGGCATGGAACTGGCGATTGAGGTCATTGCCAACCACAACATTGGCTGCCCCTTTGAAAGATCGGTAGCGCTTCACGCGGACCCGTGATTTCAGGCCCATCTCTCCCATCAGACGCTGTACCCGCTTGTGATTGGTCCGATGGCCCTGATTGGCCAATTCCAGCGTCACCGTGCGATAGCCATAGCGCCCTTGGCTTTGATCGTAGATTGCACGGATGCGCTCGCACAGATCTGCCTCGTCCTGATCCGGATGGGCCAGGACATGGTTCTGGTAATAGAAAGTACTGCGCGACAGCTCTGCCGCTTCGAGCAGAAGCGACAGCGTATGAACCTGCCTCAATCCTTGGATGGCTTGCGCTTTGCGTCCTGCGCCGCCTGCTCTTCCCGGATCAAGGCATCGAGTTTTTTTAGGTAGTCGGTCTCCGCACGCAGATAGGCGACTTCCTTGAGCAGCTCATCGCGGCTCATATCCTCAGGTGGTTTGGACGAACGGGTCTTTTTCATCGGCTTTCGGGGCGGCAGCGGCGGCGGTGCCAACGCTTGGGCACCGCCCTGAGCATACAGGCGCCGCCACTGCCCCACTGCGCCGGCATCGCCAATCTGAAAGTAGGTGGTGGCCTCACGCCCGGACATGCCGTCCCGGCTCATCTTCTCCAGAACAGCCAGCTTGAACGCGAGGTCATAGGACCGGGTCTGGCGGTGAAACCCGCGCCAACCGTGCAGCCGATACGTAGCCACCCAGCGTCTGACCGTGGAGAACTCCAAACCGTGGTGTCGGGCGATGGCTTTGACCGACGTGGAGGTCTTGCAGGCTTCTTTGGCGACCTGCAGTTTGAATCGAGCTTCGTACCTGTTCATGTATCCCTCGGGGTTGGATCTGGCGTCCAACTCCCGGGGGTCACTTCACC
>NZ_JBSPUD010000018.1:71149-103339 GCF_056861525.1 Stenotrophomonas sp. 82F1 | reverse complement strand
ATCTGACATCTGCGCAACTCCCAGCTATTGTTGAGGGGCTGGGGTGGTACCGCACCACGTTGGCTTGCCTACATCGGCGGTCCTCAAAGGCCGCTAGATCCTTTATCGACGTTAAGGTGCGGGATGGGGATCGCTCGGCTCGTCTGTCGGCTGCTACCCGCAGATATCATGTTGACGGTCCCTCCACCCTGGCTCCTACATACCTCGTAGGAGCCGGGAGGAACATACAAGCCATGCTCGGCTGCTGTTCGCCGCGTCGCGGCGTCGCCCGAGCATGGGCTCGGGCGCTACAGATCCTGTGGCCGGTTGAAAGGGTTACCCCGCCACCTTGCTCCACACCCTGCCGGCAGTCAGCCACAGGCCCAGCATGCTGCCCAGGTTGGTCAGCATGAAGGTCAGCACCACGCGGGTGACGCGGTTGCGGTACCAGCCCTTCAACGACTGCGCGTCGTCACGCAGCTTGAGGAAATCCTCGTAGGTCGGCTTGCGCAGGCGCGCTTCCACCAGGGCCGCGAACGCACCGGTGGGGATGCTCAGGCGGAACGGCTTGAACGGCGCCACCACGATCGCGGTGAGGATGCTCAGCGGATGGCTGCCGGCCACCAGGCAGCCCAGGCCAGCCAGGCCGCCGGTATACATCGCCCAGGTCGCCAGCAGGTCGGTGCCCACGCCCAGTCCACCACGATAGAAGCCGACCCCGATGCCGGTGGCCACGATGGCGAGGATCGCCAGGGTGAACCACGGGATGTTGCGCTTCTTCGGCACCGCTTCCAGCTGCTCGCGCAACGGCGCGGGCGCCTCGGTATCGGTTTCCAGGTAACGCGCCAGGCCGGCCAGGTGGCCGGCACCGACCACCGCCAGCACTTCACGCTGCTGCGGATCATGCGCTTCGCGCAGGCGCGTGGCCATGTAGCGGTCACGCTCTCCGATGATCGTTTCGTACAAGGCCGGGTTCTCGCTGGCGAATTCGCCGAAGCTCGATTCCAGCATGTCGCCCTGCTTCAGCTTCTCGATCTCGTCTTCGCCGACATCCTCGGACGAGAACAGGCCGGCGCCGAGCCCGGCCACCAGCTTCAGCTTGCCGAAGAAGCCCAGTCGCTGCGAAGCGCGGCGGAACGTCAGGCCGACTTCGCGGTCGATCAGGTGCACCGGCAGGTTGCGCTCGCGCGCCAGTTCCACTGCACGCTTCAGTTCCGCGCCCGGTTCGATGCCGAGCTGTTCGGCCAGTCGGCGCTGGTAGGCCGACAGCGCAAGGTTGGCCGCGAACAACGCGACGCGGCCCTTGCGGATCACTTCCACCAGGTCCAGTTTGGCCAGCGTGTCCGGGTCGCTCAGTGCCTGCAGGCGCTGCGGGTCCAGCTCGACGGCGACGGCATCGAAACGGCCGCTGTCGATGGCTTTTTCCACCGCCTCGACGCTGGCATGGGAAACGTGGGCAGTGCCCAGCAGGGTGTAGCGCACGCCATCGCGTTCGACGACGCGCACGGGCTGGCCGGCGAACAGTTCGTCGCCGGTTTCGGGAAGGGTTTCGGTCATGGAATCATTCATTGGAAGGAGCGGAATCGGCGCCATCGCCGAGCGCGCGCTGCATCTGCACGGTGTCCAGCCAGCGGCCGTGCTTGCGGCCGAGGCCACGGAACACGCCCACCAGCTGGAAACCGAAGCGTTCGTGCAGCTTGATGGAGGCGGTGTTGGTCGGCTCGCCGATCACCGCCACCATCTGCCGATGGCCGCGCGCGGTGCAGGCATCGATCAGTGCCTGCAGCAGGCTGGTGCCAACGCCACGGCCCTGGAAGCGCGCATCGACATAGACCGAGTTCTCAACGGTCCACTGGTAGGCGATGCGCGTGCGGTATGTGTTGGCATACGCATAGCCGGCAACCTGGCCGTCGACCTCGGCCACCAGGTAGGGGAAGCCGCGGTCGATGATGTCGCGCATGCGGCGCAGCATCTCGGCCTGGTCGGGAATGTCGTACTCGTAGGTGTTGACGAAGTCGGTCACTTCCACCGCGTAGATCGCGGTGATCGCAGCGATGTCGGCAGGGCCGGCATCACGGATGAGTACGGCCATGCGCGGGCTCCGGGTCAGTCGATGTAGCGCTTGAGCAGATCGCCGTAGGCGTCGATGCGACGATCGCGCAGGAACGGCCAGATGCGGCGCACATGCTCGCTGCGCTGCAGGTCGACCTCACACATCAGAATCGTCGCTTCGGTGCCGGCTTCGGCCAGGAATTCGCCCTGCGGGCCCAGCACGTGGCTGTTGCCCCAGAACTGGATGCCCGAGGCGCCCAGCGGCGACGCTTCATGGCCCACGCGGTTGCAGCTGAGCACCGGCACGCCGTTGGCCACGGCATGGCCACGGTGGCTCAGCACCCAGGCGTCACGCTGGCGCGTCTTCTCGTCCTGCACGTCATCCGGGTCCCAGCCGATCGCGGTGGGGTAGAGCAGCAGTTCCGCACCGGCCAGCGCCATCAGGCGCGCCGCTTCCGGGTACCACTGGTCCCAGCACACCAGCACGCCAAGGCGGCCGACCGAGGTGTCGATCGGCTTGAAGCCGATGTCGCCCGGGGTGAAGTAGAACTTCTCGTAGAAACCCGGGTCGTCCGGAATGTGCATCTTGCGGTACTTGCCCAGCAACGTGCCGTCCTTCTCGAAGACCACGGCGGTGTTGTGGTACAGGCCGGCAGCGCGGCGCTCGAACAGCGAGCCGACCAGCACCACGCCGTGCTTCTTGGCCAGCGCGCCCAGACGCTCGGTGCTCGGGCCGGGAATCGGCTCGGCCAGGTCGAATTCATCGACCGATTCGTGCTGGCAGAAGTAGGGACCGTTGTGCAGTTCCTGCAGCAGCACCAGCTTCGCGCCCTGTGCCGCAGCGTCGGCAACACGCGCTTCGATCACCGCCAGGTTGGCGGCGGCATCACCGTGGTTGCGCTCCTGGATCAGGGCGACGGTAAGAGGGCTGCGCGAGTTCATGCGGGGCGATCCTGCGGGGGAAAACCGGCATGTTAACGCGGATGCGGCACGACAGCGTGTTGGCTGCTGAATGGTGCACGCAACCGGTAGCGCCGGGCCATGCCCGGCGGATTCTGCGGATGCCGCTGCGCTCGCCGGGCATGGCCCGGCGCTCCCGCGTGGATTACGCCTTCAACAGCCCGGCCGGCAGCTGCATGGTGATGCAGTGCAGGCTGCCGTTCTGCCAGATCAGCGAGCGGCAGGGCACCTGCACGATCTCGCGGCCCGGATGGGCCTGTGCCAGCACATCGCGGGCCAGGTCGTCGGCCGGGTCGCCATAGGCCGGCATCAGCACCGCGCCGTTGACGATCAGGTAATTGGCGTAGGACGCAGCCAGGCGGCGGCCTTCATCGATCACCGGCTTTGCCCACGGCAACGGGAACAGCCGGTACGGCTGGCCATCACGCGTGCGCAGCGCGGCCAGCTCGGCGCCCATCGCCTGCAGCTCGGCGTAGTGCGAGTCGCTGGCGTCGTCGCAGGCCTGGTAGACGATGCTGTCGGCCGAGGCGAAGCGGGCGAGGGTGTCGATATGGGCGTCGGTGTCGTCGCCTTCCAGATAGCCGTGATCCAGCCACAGCACGCGTTCCTGCTGCAGCCAGTTGGCCAGGTCGGCGCTCAGGCTGTCGCGGTCACGGTCGGGATGGCGCTCGTGCAGGCACTTCCAGGTGGTCAGCAGGGTGCCTTCGCCATCGGTTTCGATGCCGCCGCCTTCCAGTGCGAACGGAATGCTGCGCACCGCCGCGTCGTTGAACACGCCGGCCTGGTCGAGCACGCCGACCAGCTGGTCATCGAGGGTGGCATCGAACTTGCCGCCCCAGCCGGTGAAGCGGAAGTCCAGCAGCTGGAAGCTGCCATCGGCGCGGCGCAGGGTGATCGGGCCCGAATCACGCAGCCAGGTATCGTCGTACGCGGCGGTGGTGAAGTGGACCTTGTCCATGTCGATGCGGTTGGAGCGCAGCCGCATCTCGGCATAGGTCTCCACGTCATCGTCGGCCACGCAGATCAGCACCGGCTGGAAGCGGGTGATCGCCGCAACCAGGGCGATGTAGGTCTCTTCCACCTGGCCCAGGCGCTCGGCCCAGTCGGTGTCGGCGGTGGGCCAGGCAATCAGGACGCCGCTCTGGGCTTCCCATTCGGCAGGAAAACGAAGGGTCTGGTTCATGGTCTCGCTACACGCGCCCGCAGGTGGCGGGCATGGGGGTCAACGGATCGGCGGCTTGGGGCCGATTTCGTTCGGATCCGCCTGGTTTGCCACCACGTCGATCACCTTCTGCTTCTCGAAGTAGACGGTGAACTGCGGGTACACCCAGCGGTGGATGGTCGGCCATTGCCGTTTCTGTCCGCCGCGCGGCTGCAGCTGCTCTGCCGGCGCGCCGAACTGGGACTGCACCTGCTGCATGCTCTGGCCGCGGACGGGCAGGGCGCCGGCCGGCTTTTCGCGGGCGCGGTCGACAAGCAGGGTATCGGCCAGCGCCGGGGTGGCGGCAGCCAGGGTGGCCAGTACGGCCAAGGTGCACAGGTAACGCGTCATCTCGATCTACTCCCCAGTGGTCAAGAACAGCGATTACAGCAAAAACGGCAGGAAAAAACCGCATAAACAAAAAACCGCCCGAAGGCGGCTTTTTGCATCGGGTCGGCCCCGCGTGGGGCCAGCCGCGGTCACAAGGACCGTTGGGCTTAGCGCTGACGCGCCTTGAAACGCGGGTTCGACTTGCAGATGACGAAGATCTTGCCACGACGACGCACGACCTTGCAGTCACGGTGACGGGCCTTCGCCGACTTCAGGGAGGACAGAACTTTCATGGCATACCTCGGCGTAAACAGTAGTTGTTCGGGTGGAGCGTGGCCGCGATATGCGAAAGACAATCGGCAGTGGACGCTCGTTCAAGCCCGCTATTCTACCGGGCTTTTCCCCATGGTTTCAAGTGGTTGCACAAAAGGCCCGTTGCGGGGTGTCTGGCAGGGGCTAGAATGCCCCCTTCACACGCGCAAGGACCCCCATGAATCCACTCGTTCCCGTCCTGACCATCGACGGCCCGTCAGGGGCCGGCAAGGGTACCATCAGCCGCATCGTGGCGCGCCGGTTGGGCTGGCACTACCTGGATTCGGGTGCGCTGTACCGCGCCGTCGGCGTGGCGGCCAGCTGGGCCGACATCGACACCTCCGATGCCTCCGCGCTGGTGCGCTGCACCTTTGATACCCATGTCCAGTTCGTCGAGCAGGGCGATGCCATGCGGGTCCTGGTCAATGGCACCGATGCCACCGACGAGCTGCGGCTGGAGACCACCGGAGCGCTGGCGTCGGCCATTGCCGCCATTCCCGAGGTCCGGGCCGCCCTGAAGGAGCGCCAGCGCGCATTCAGGATGGAGCCGGGGCTGGTCGCCGACGGCCGCGACATGGGCACCGTCATCTTCCCCGACGCCCCCTATAAGGTATTCCTGACCGCCAGTGCCGAGGAGCGCGCCGAGCGCCGGCATAAGCAGTTGAAAGACAAGGGGGTTTCTGTTAACTTTGAAGACCTCCTGCGCGAGATCATGGCCCGCGACGCCCGTGATGCTCAGCGTACCGTGGCGCCCCTGAAGCCGGCAGACGATGCTGTCCTCATCGACACCACAGGCATCGGCATCGAAGATGTCGTTGCCAGAGTGATGGATCTGCTTCCGGTTCCGGCTGCCTGATCCGTTCGCGCGGGAGCTCTGCCAGCAGCATCGGTGGAGGTCGCGCATCTGCAGTGCTGTAAAAGCTCCGTCGCGCAATGATGCGTGGCGGTTTTCCTACTTCCACACACGACCTGCATTTCCGGGGTCGACCAACAGGCGGGCGGCAGCCATTCCCTGAAGGGAAGCCAGCCGACCCATGTGTCCAACAGAGTAAATCTAATGACCGAATCATTTGCCGAACTGTTTGAAGCCAGCCAGGCCAACCTGGCCAAGCTGAAGCCGGGCGCCATCGTCAGCGGTACCGTTGTTGAAGTCCGCGGCGACGTCGTGGTGATCAACGCCGGGCTGAAGTCGGAAGGCATCGTGCCGATCGAACAGTTCCGTAACGACGCTGGCGAAATCGATGTTGCCGAAGGCGACATCGTCAAGGTCGCCCTCGACTCGATCGAGAACGGCTTCGGTGAAACCGTCCTGTCGCGCGAGAAGGCCAAGCGCGCGATGGTGTGGGACGAGCTGGAAGAAGCGTTGGAAAAGAACGAAACCATCACCGGCCGCATCAGCGGCAAGGTCAAGGGTGGTTTCACCGTGGACATCAAGGATGTCCGCGCCTTCCTGCCGGGTTCCCTGGTCGATGTGCGCCCCGTGCGCGATCCGGCCTACCTGGAAGGCAAGGAGCTGGAATTCAAGCTCATCAAGCTTGACCGCAAGCGCAACAACGTCGTGGTCTCGCGCCGCGCTGTCGTCGAGAGCGAGCACTCGGAAGAGCGCGAGCAGCTGATGGACAAGCTGCAGGAAGGCGCGATCCTGAAGGGTGTCGTCAAGAACCTGACCGATTACGGCGCATTCGTGGACCTGGGCGGTATCGACGGCCTGCTGCACATCACCGACATGGCATGGAAGCGCGTGCGCCATCCGTCCGAAGTCGTGAACGTCGGCGACGAGCTGGACGTGCGCGTGCTGAAGTTCGACCGCGAGCGCAACCGCGTTTCGCTGGGCCTGAAGCAGCTGGGCGAAGATCCGTGGGATAACATCGCCCGTCGTTACCCGGCCAACAGCCGCGTGTTCGGCAAGGTCTCCAACGTCACCGATTACGGCGCATTCGTCGAGATCGAGCCGGGCGTCGAAGGTCTGGTGCACGTTTCCGAGATGGATTGGACCAACAAGAACGTCAACCCGTCCAAGGTTGTGCAGGTCGGTGACGAAGTTGAAGTCATGGTCCTGGACGTCGACGAGGAGCGTCGCCGCATCTCGCTGGGCATGAAGCAGGTTGCCGCCAATCCGTGGGAAACCTTCGCTGCCACCCACAAGAAGGGTGACAAGGTGTCGGGCCAGATCAAGTCGATCACCGACTTCGGCATCTTCATCGGCCTGGACGGCGGCATCGACGGCCTGGTTCACCTGTCCGACATCAGCTGGGCGACCACTGGCGAAGACATCGTTCGCAACTTCAAGAAGGGCGACAACCTGGACGCAGTGGTCCTGGCCGTCGATCCGGAGCGCGAGCGCATCTCGCTGGGCGTCAAGCAGCTGGAGCAGGATCCGTTCGGCCAGTACATGGCGACCAATCCGAAGGGCTCCAAGGTCGAAGGCGTGGTGAAGGAAGTCGACGCCAAGGGCGCGATCATCGAGCTGTCCGACGGCATCGAAGGTTATGTTGCAGCTCGCGACATCGCCAACGAGCGTGTGGACGACGCGACCCAGCACCTGAAGGTCGGCGACAAGGTTGAAGCCAAGTTCGTGGGCATGGATCGCAAGGGTCGTACCCTGCAGCTGTCGATCAAGGCCAAGGACGACGCTGAAATGCGCGAAGTGCTGGAGGAATACCAGTCCTCTTCGGCTTCCAGCGGCACCACCCAGCTGGGCGCGCTGCTGCGTGCACAGCTGAACGGCAACAAGTCCGAGTAATATCGGCCTTACGCTGTTCGTTGTTTCCTGGACGGCCCGGGCACTGCCCGGGCCGTTTCAGGCTGAGATGCCCCTGATGTGAGCCGGTAATGACCAAATCCGAACTGATCGAAATCCTCGCGCGCCGGCAGGCGCACCTGAAGGCCGATGATGTCGATCTGGCGGTCAAGTCATTGCTGGAAATGATGGGGGGCTCACTGTCGGCCGGCGATCGCATCGAGATCCGCGGCTTTGGCAGCTTTTCGCTGCACTACCGTCCGCCGCGCCTGGGTCGCAACCCGAAGACCGGCGAATCGGTTGCCCTGCCGGGCAAGCATGTCCCTCATTTCAAGCCAGGCAAGGAATTGCGCGAGCGGGTCAGCAGTGTGCTGCCGCTGGACGCAGATCCGGCCTGAGCCGTCCGTCGCGCGACTTCGTGCGAATCCCACCACGAGTCGGATAAGCTACGGCCTCCTGCCAATGGAGCTGTCGCATGAAAGTTTTTCGTCTGCTGGTCCTGCTGGCGGTTCTGATCCTTGGTCTGATCATCGGTGCGGTCAACATGACGGCCATGTCGATCAACCTGCTGTTTACCCAATTGAACACGTCCGTCGGCGTGGCGCTGATTGCCGCCCTGCTGATCGGTGTCGTGGTCGGTGCTGGCCTGGTGCTGGTAAGCGTGGTCATTCCGCTCTACAGCCAGCTGCGCCGTGCCAACAAGGCGGCGGCTGCACCGTCGGCGCCGGTGGCCCCCTCCCAATCGTTTGATGGACGTTGATCGAAGATGGAATTCGTTTCCGAGTGGTTCTGGTTCTTCCTCTGTCTTCCGTTGGCGGCCCTGGCCGGCTGGGTGATCGGACGCCGCGGCGGTCAACGCCACGGTGACAACCAGGTCAGCCACCTGTCCAGCACCTACTTCCGTGGCCTGAACTATCTGCTCAACGAGCAGCCGGACAAGGCCATCGAACTGTTCCTGCACATCGCCGAGCTGGACAAGGAAACCTTCGAGACCCAGGTCGCGTTGGGCCATCTGTTCCGCCGCCGTGGCGAAGTGGACCGCGCGATCCGTCTGCACCAGGGCCTGGTCAACCGCCAGGACCTGAGCGACGCGCAGCGCGTGCAGGCCCTGCTGGCGCTGGGCGAGGACTACATGAAGTCCGGTCTGCTGGACCGTGCCGAAACGGTGTTCACCGAGCTGGCGCAGCTGGACCAGCGCGCACCGCAGGCGCTCAAGCACCTGATCGGCATCTACCAGGCCGAGCGTGACTGGGAAAAGGCGATCGACAACGCCACCCGCTTCGAAGATGTCACCGGCGAGCCGATGGGCAAGCTGATCGGGCAGTTCGAATGCGAGCTCGCCGAGCGCTTCCGTGGCGCGGGCAAGCTGGAAGAGGCGAGGGCGGCTATTGCCCGCGCCTACCAGGCCGATGCCATGTCGGTCCGTGCCGGCATCATCGAGGGCCGCCTGGAAACCGACGCAGGCAACGCCGAGGCCGCCGTGCGTGCCTTCGAACGTGCAGCCCGCAACGATCCGGAGTACCTGCCGGAAGTGCTGCCGGCGCTGATGGAGAATTACCGCAAGGTTGGCGACCTGGGCGGCGCGCGCGCCTTCCTGTCCGAGATGACCGAGCATTACCGCGGCATCGCCCCGGTGCTGGCGCTGACCCGCCTGATGGAAGAGCAGGAGGGTGTCGCACCTGCCCGCGCCTATCTGGGCCGCCAGCTCAAGGATCGCCCGTCGGTGCGTGGCGAATCGGCGCTGATCGACCTCACCCTGGCCGAGGGCGCGGATTCCACTGCGACCCTGCACGACCTCAAGCACATCACCGACCAGTTGCTGGTGCGCAATCCGGCCTACCGCTGCACCCGCTGCGGATTCGGCGCGCGTACCCACCACTGGCAATGCCCCAGCTGCAAGGAGTGGGGCACGGTCAAGCCGCTGTTGAATTACGCGGTGCTCTGAACCATGCCGTGGCTTGTGATGGCCGCGCTGCTGGGCCTGGCCCTGCTCAGCGCGGCGTTGACCTGGGCGGCGCGCGTGTATGCCCTGCGCAGGCAGTTGCTGGACCAGCCCGGCGAGCGCCGCAGCCACAGTGTGGCCACCCCGCGTGGCGGCGGCATCGCCATCGTCATCACCCTGTTGATTGCTGCGGCCGTGGCCGCCTGCGTCTGGCCGGTTGCCGCCCCCAGTCTGGCCGTCGCCAGCCTGGGTCTGCTGCTGGTTGCCGGCATTGGCTGGTGGGATGACCATCGGCCGCTGCCGGCCATGCGCCGGTTGCTGGTGCACTTCCTCGCCGCCGCCTTGCTGGCGGGGCTGGTCAAGATGCATGGCGGCAGCTGGCTGTTGAGCCTGCTGGTGCTGTTCTTCACCGCCTCGCTGATCAACATCTGGAACTTCATGGATGGCATCAACGGGATTGCCAGCAGCCAGGCAGTCATCGTTGCGCTCGGCTTTGCCACTGTGCTGCCCTGGCCCTATTCGCTGGTGGCCGTTGTTCTTGGCCTGGCCTGCCTGGGTTTTCTGCCATTCAATTTCCCGCAGGCGCGGATCTTCATGGGGGATGTGGGTAGTGGCGCGCTGGGCTATGCCGTGGCCGTGGTGCTGGCCGTCGCTGCAGTGCACACCGACATCAACTGGATCCTGCTGCTGCTGCCGCTATCCGCCTTCCTTGTGGACGCGGGCTTCACGCTGTTGGCGCGCATGCTTTCCGGGCAACGCTGGATGGAACCCCACACCCAGCATGTCTACCAGCGCGCGGTGCAGGCAGGAGCCAGCCATGCCCAGGTGACAGGGATGTACTTTGTTCTAGGCCTGTTCAGTATTACAGTGTTCAATATCTGCACCAATTTGCAGCCGAGGTGGGAGGCTGTCGTAGCGGTCGCGTGGTTTGCCGCGCTGACCCTGCTGTGGCTCCTCCTGCGCAATGGATTGCGCCACCGATAAGGAATTACTCGATCTATGTCTTCACCCTGGCGGGACAGAATCCTCGGCCTGATGCCGCGTACGGCCATCGTCTGCCACGACTTGTTCATGGTATGGGCCTGTTGGCAGCTGCTGCATGCGGGTCGTTACTCGATCCTCGCCGACGCTCCCGCACTGCCGCTGTGGAACGTTGACACCACGCTGGTGCTGGCGCTGCAGGGCCTGGTGTTCTGGCGTATCGGCCTCTATCGCGGGCTGTGGCGCTTCGCCAGCGTCAGCGACCTGCTGAACATCTTCAAGGCCAGCTTCATCGGCCTGATCGCCATCGTTCTGGTGCTGGCCTGGAAGCGCTTCAACGGCGTGCCGATGTCGGTGCTGGTGATCTATCCGTTTGCGTTGTCGGCACTGCTGGGTGCACCGCGCCTGCTGTACCGGGCGTGGAAGGACTACCAGTCGCTGCAGTCCGATTCGACCGCGCGCCGCGTGCTGATTCTCGGCGCCGGCCAGGCCGCTGAAACGCTGGTGCGCGACCTGCGCCGATCCGGCAATTTCGAGCCGGTCGGCCTGCTCGATGATGCACCGCACCTGCGTGGCGCAAAGCTGCAGAGCCTGCCGATCCTGGGCACGCTGGACGACGCACCGGCGGTGGTCCGTGAGACCGCGGCCAAGCTGCTGGTGATCGCCATGCCCTCGCTGGATGCCGTCGGCATGCAGCGCGTGGTGGCCATCTGCGAGAGCACCGGCATTCCGTTCCGCACCGTGCCCAAGCTCAGCGACATCCTGCAGGGACAGTCGCTGCCGGGCCAGTTGAAGGAAGTGGCGATCGAGGACCTGCTCGGGCGCAAGCCGATCATGCCGGACTGGAACCTCATCCGCGGCTGGTTGGGCGGGCGCACGGTGATGGTCACCGGTGCCGGTGGCTCGATCGGCTCCGAGCTGTGTCGCCAGTGTGCGCGCCATGGTGCCGGTCGTATCGTGCTGCTGGAGATCAGCGAACTGCTGCTGTTGACCATCGAGGGCGAGCTGCGCCGCAGCTTCCCCGATGTCGAGATCGAAGCCGTGCTCGGTGACTGTGGAGACCCCGCAGTGATCCGCCATGCGCTGTCGCTGCACCCGGTCGACACCGCCTTCCATGCGGCGGCGTACAAGCATGTGCCGGTGCTGGAGCGTCAGTTGCGCGAAGCCGTGCGCAACAACATCCTGGCCACCGAAAACGTGGCCCGCGCCTGCCTGGAAGCCCGTGTCGAGCACTTTGTGTTCATTTCGACCGACAAGGCGGTGGACCCGGTCAATGCGCTGGGCGCCAGCAAGCGCTATGCGGAGATGATCTGCCAGAGCCTGGACCAGAAGTCCACGCACACCCGTTTCGTGACCGTCCGCTTCGGCAACGTGCTGGCATCGGCCGGCAGCGTGGTGCCGTTGTTCCGCGAGCAGATCCTCAAGGGCGGCCCGGTCACGGTGACCGACCCGGAGGTCAGCCGCTATTTCATGACCATTCCCGAGGCGTGCCAGCTGATCCTGCAGGCGGCTGCTTCGGCATCGCACGGCGCGATCTATACCTTGGACATGGGCGAGCCCGTGCCGATCCGGGTGCTGGCCGAACAGATGATCCGCCTGGCCGGCAAGCAGCCGTACAAGGACATCCCGATCATCTACACCGGCATGCGCCCGGGCGAGAAGCTGCACGAGACGCTGTTCTATTCCGACGAGGACTACCGGCCGACCGCGCACCCGAAGATCCTGGAAGCCGGCGTACGTGCGTTCTCGCGTGACATCGTGCTGGGCAACGTGCCGAAGCTGCGCGAGGCGATTGCCCGGTACGACATCGATACGATCCAGGAAATCCTGTTCGCGACCATGCCGGAATTCTCGCCAATCGAACAGGATGCTTACATTTCATCCGCTAAGGTTGTGCCCTTTCCGGCACGTGAGGCCAGCAGGCACCAATGAGCAAGCGCATTCGCAAGGCGGTATTTCCAGTAGCAGGTCTGGGCACGCGTTTTCTTCCGGCAACCAAGACGGTGCCGAAGGAAATGCTGCCGATCATCGATCGGCCGCTGATCCAGTACGCCGTGGATGAGGCGATCGAGGCGGGCTGTGACACCCTGGTGTTCATCACCAACCGTTACAAGCACGCTGTCGCCGACTATTTCGACAAGGCCTACGAGCTGGAGCAGAAGCTCGAGCGCGCGGGCAAGCACGAACAGCTGGAGTTGATCCGCCATGTGCTGCCGGAAGGCGTGCGCGCGATCTTCGTTACCCAGGCCGAGGCGCTGGGCCTGGGCCACGCGGTGCTGTGCGCCAAGGCGGTCATCGGTGACGAGCCGTTCGCTGTGCTGCTGCCCGATGATCTGATCTGGAACCGCGGCGCGGGTGCATTGAAGCAGATGGCCGACCTCAACGAGGCCAGCGGCGCCAGTGTCATTGCCGTGGAAGACGTGCCACACGACAAGACGGCCAGCTACGGCATCGTCGCTACCGAGGCGTTCGATGGTCGCAAGGGGCGCATTTCGCAGATCGTGGAGAAGCCGAAGCCGGAGGACGCGCCGAGCGACCTGGCGGTGGTGGGGCGCTACGTGCTGAGCCCGAAGATCTTCGAGCTGCTTGAGCAGACCCGGACCGGTGCCGGTGGCGAGATCCAGCTGACCGATGCGATCGCCGAGCTGCTGAAGACCGACGAGGTCGATGCCTATCGTTTCGAAGGCACCCGTTTCGACTGCGGCACCCATCTGGGGCTGGTCGAGGCGACGATCCGCTTTGCGCTGGACAACCCGAAGCTGGCTGGCCCGGCGCGGGAGAAGCTGGCGGCGATGCTGGCGGAATAAGGTTTTTCGAGCGTTCCGTTTGCGCTTTGATTGATACGTGATGGGCGGGACGGGTGGGCCTTTGCAGGACACGCCGTAAACCCGTCCATGGGGGCTCGATGGCGCCATCCATGGCGCCAACGGTCCTGCAAAGGCCCACCCGTCCCGCCAGCCTGGTTTCCTGCGGGCGCGGACGGGAAGGGCGGAATCAAGGGCAAGGGCAAAAGCAAAAAAAGGCAGCCATTGGCTGCCTTTTTTCGTGAGTCGGGGGGGGCGGCGGTGGGGGAGGCCACGGGGGCGGGGCCCAGGGCGCCGGGGGGCCCGGCCAAAACAAACAAACCCCCCCCTGGGGGTGCCTTTTTTGGTGCGTGGGGGTCAGATCCCTTGGCGCGGCAAAGGGCTCTGACCCCAAGGCCGGAAGCATCCACGCATGGCGTGGATCTACCGCCTTTGCTCACCCCTCCGCCGCGCGGAATGTTGGGTGGCGCGGGTGGGTGAGGCTGACCGGGACTGTCAGCGGCATGGATGCCGCTGCCAAGCCTACAGGGACGTACTTGCGGCGTGTCCCGGGCAGTCTCACCCGCCCGGGCCCAGCAGCCAGCAATCAGCAGGCAACGCTCTGAACCTTACAGCGCCTCGAAAATACCCGCTGCGCCCATGCCGGTACCGATGCACATCGTCACCATGCCGTACTTCTGCTGGCGACGACGCAGGCCGTGCAGCAGGGTCGCGGTACGGATCGCACCGGTGGCACCCAGCGGGTGGCCCAGGGCGATCGCGCCGCCCAGCGGGTTGACCTTGCTCGGGTCCAGGCCGCAATCACGGATCACCGCCAGCGACTGCGCGGCGAAGGCTTCGTTGAGCTCGATCCAGTCCAGCTGGTCCTGGGTCAGGCCGGCCTGCTTCAGCGCCTTCGGAATCGCGGCGATCGGGCCGATGCCCATCACTTCCGGGCGCACGCCGGCCACCGAGAAGCTGACGAAACGGGCCAGCGGGGTCAGGCCGTAATCCTTGATCGCCTGCTCCGAGGCCAGCAGCACCGCGCCGGCGCCATCGCTCATCTGCGAGGAGTTGCCGGCGGTAACGGTGCCGCCGAACTGGCCGTTGCGGAACACCGGGCGCAGCTTGGCCAGGCCTTCAGCGGAGGAGTCCGGGCGCGGGCCTTCGTCGGTGTCGGCGATCTTGTTGCGGGTGATGATGCGCTTGCCGTCGGCCAGGTCGGGCTGGTGCGAGACGATCTCGTACGGGCTGATCTCGTCCTTGAAGTCGCCGTTCTGGATGGCAGCCATCGCCTTCTGGTGCGAGGCGAGGGCGAAGGCGTCCTGCTCTTCGCGCGAGACCTTCCACTCTTCAGCGACCTTCTCGGCGGTGATGCCCATGCCGTAGGCGATGGCGACGTGGTCGTTGTCGAACACGCTCGGCGCCATCGCGATCTTGTTGCCCATCATCGGCACCATCGACATCGACTCGGTGCCGCCGGCCAGCATCAGGTCGGCGTTGCCAAGGCGGATGGCGTCGGCCGCCTGCGCCACGGCCTGCAGGCCGGAGGAGCAGAAACGGTTCACGGTCTGCGCGGCGATGGTGTTCGGCAGGCCGGCCAGCAGCACGCCGATGCGGGCGACGTTCATGCCCTGCTCGGCTTCCGGCATCGCACAGCCGATGATCGCGTCATCGATGCGGTTGACGTCCACGCCCGGCGCCTGCGCCACGACGCTGCGCAGCACGTGGGCGAGCATGTCGTCGGGGCGGGTGTTGCGGAACATGCCCTTGGGCGCCTTGCCAACCGGGGTGCGGGTGGCGGCGACGATGTAGGCGTCCTGGATTTGCTTGGTCATTGCAGTGATCTCTCGAAGTTTTTTGCCGGTGTGCCCACCAAGGTGGGCACCTACCAGAGACAGAGGGATGCCGACCCGAAGCCGGCACCCACCATCAATCAATTACGCAGCGGCTTGCCGGTCTTCAGCATGTGCGCGATGCGGGCCTGGGTCTTTTCCTGCTGGGCCAGTTCGACGAAGTGCTTGCGCTCCAGGGTCAGCAGCCACTCTTCGTCGACCAGGGTGCCGCGGTCGACCTTGCCGCCGCACAGCACGGTGGCGATGCGCTCGGCGATCTCGTAGTCGTACGGGCTGATGAAGCGGCCTTCCAGCATGTTGACCAGCATCATCTTGAAGGTGGCGATGCCGACGTCACCGGCCACCTGGATGCGGCGTGCCGGCAGCGGCGGACGGTAGCCCGCTTCGGCCAGCGCACGCGCTTCGGCCTTGGCGATGTACAGCGCCTCGTAGCTGTTGAACACCACCTTGTCGGTGCTGCGCAGCAGGCCCAGTTCCTGGGCGTTGACCGCCGAGTTGGATACCTTGGCCATTGCCACGGTCTCGAAGGTCTTCTTCAGCTCGGCGAACACGTCACCGCCCGGGCCTGCGGCCTGCGAGGCGCGCACGGCCAGTTCCTTCAGGCCGCCGCCGGCCGGCAGCAGGCCGACGCCGGCCTCGACCAGGCCGATGTAGCTTTCCAGGAAGGCCACGGTCTTGGCGCTGTGCATCTGGAACTCGCAACCGCCACCCAGGGCCAGGCCACGCACCGCAGCAACCACCGGCACCAGCGAGTACTTGATGCGCTGGCTGGTGCGCTGGAAGTTGTGCACCATTTCCTCGAACTGGTCGACCTTGCCAGCCTGCAGCAGGCCGAGGGCACCGGCCAGGTCGGCGCCGGCGGAGAAGGGCTCCTTCTGCTGCCAGATCACCAGGCCCTGGAAGTCCTTCTCGGCGCGCGTGACGCACTCCTGCAGGCCGTCCAGCACGTGGTCGGACACGGTGTTCATCTTGGTCTTGAAGCTGACCACGGCGATGCCATCACCGTCGTGCCACATGCGCAGGCCGTCGTTCTCGAACACGGTCTCGCCCGGGGCGAACTTCTCGCCCAGCAGCGGATCCGGGAAGCGCTGGCGCTGGTACACCGGCAGCGACGAACGCGGCAGCTTGGCGTTGCGCGACGGGCTGTAGCTGCCCTCGGCGGCGTGCACGCCGTCGCGGCCATCGAATACCCAATCCGGCAGCGGGGCGTTGCTCATGCTCTTGCCGGCGACGATGTCATCGGCGATCCACTGCGCGACCTGCTTCCAGCCGGCGGCCTGCCAGGTTTCGAACGGGCCCAGCGACCAGCCGTAGCCCCAGCGGATGGCCAGGTCGACGTCGCGCGCGGTCTCGGCGATGTCGGCCAGGTGGTAGGCGCTGTAGTGGAACAGGTCGCGGAAGGTCGCCCACAGGAACTGCGCCTGCGGGTGCTGGCTCTCGCGCAGCTTGGCGAATTTCTCTGCCGGGTTCTTGATCTTCAGGATCTCGACCACTTCCGGTGCAGCGGCGCGGTCAGCCGGACGGTAGTCCTGCTTTTCCAGGTCCAGCACCACGATGTCCTTGCCGACCTTGCGGAAGATGCCGGCGCCGGTCTTCTGGCCCAGGGCACCCTTGGAAATCAGCGCATCCAGCCACTTCGGCGACTTGAAGAACTCATGCCACGGGTCATTCGGCAGGGTGTCGCCCATGGTCTTGATGACGTGGGCCATGGTGTCCAGGCCGACCACGTCGGAGGTGCGGTAGGTGGCCGACTTCGGGCGGCCGACCAGCGGGCCGGTCAGGCCGTCCACTTCATCGAAGCCCAGGCCGAACTGCTGGGTGTGGTGGATGGTGGACAGGATCGAGAACACGCCGATGCGGTTGCCGATGAAGTTCGGGGTGTCCTTGGCGTACACCACGCCCTTGCCCAGGGTGGTGACCAGGAATGCTTCCAGGCCTTCCAGCACGCTGGCGTCGGTGGTGGTGGCCGGAATCAGCTCGGCCAGGTGCATGTAGCGCGGCGGATTGAAGAAGTGCACGCCGCAGAAGCGGTGGCGCAGCTGTTCCGGCAGCACGTCGGCCAGCTTGTTGATGCCCAGGCCCGAGGTGTTGGAGGCCAGCACCGCGTGGTCAGCCACGAACGGGGCGATCTTCTTGTACAGGTCCTGCTTCCAGTCCATGCGCTCGGCGATGGCCTCGATGATCAGGTCGCAGTCCTTCAGCTGTTCCAGGCCGGTCTCGTAGTTGGCCGGGGTGATGGCGTCGGCCAGCGACTTGCTGGCCAGCGGCGCCGGGCTCAGCTTGCCGAGGTTGGCGATCGACTTCAGCACGATGCCATCGGCCGGACCTTCCTTGGCAGGCAGGTCGAACAGCACGGTGTCGACGCCGGCATTGGTGAGGTGGGCGGCGATCTGGGCACCCATGACGCCGGCACCCAGCACGGCGGCGCGGCGGACTAGCAGGGAATTGGACATGGTGTAGGGCCTTTGTTGGTCAGCAGTTACTGGGTGGAATCAATGGAGGCGGGCAGGGCGCTGCCGCTGCGGGCGGCGGCGCGGAATCCGGCCTCGGCGAAATGGATCAGTTCATGCGCGGCATGGGCACGATGCGCCGTTTCGGTGACACCGGCGGGTCGCTTGATCAGCCCGAAATCGGCCATGGCATAGGTCAGCGAGCCGGCCAGGAAATCCAGGCGCCAGTAGAGCTCCTCCTTGCTCAGGCCCGGCACGCAGGTGGCGATCGCCTTGCCGAACTCACGCAGCACGTGGCCGTAGTGGTCGGACAGGAACTTGCGCAGGTTGTCGTTCTTTTCGGCGTAGGCGCGGGCGATCACGCGGACGAAGGCGCCGCCGTTCTGGCGGTCCTGGGCCAGCGCCAGGGCTGGCTCGACGAAGGCGGCCAGCACCGGTCGCAGTTCACCGGGGTGTTCGTTGCGGGCGCGCTCGAGCTGGGCCAGGCGGGCGCCGGTCATCTCGTCCATGCGGCGGCGGAACACCTCGTTGACCAGGTTTTCCTTGGAGCCGAAGTGGTAGTTGACCGCAGCGATGTTGACGTCGGCCTGGCTGGTGACCTGGCGCAGCGAGGTGCCGGCAAAGCCGTGCTGGGCGAACAGCTCCTCGGCGGCGCCGAGGATCCGGTCCTTGGTCGAGAAGTGGGCGGGCTTGGCCATCGGGCGGGCGGACCTTAATCAAACGATTGTTTGATACTAGAACCAGACGGCAGCGTATGGCATTTTGCAGTGCAGCAAAAATGCCTGGGCCGGTCAGATTTCACTCAGGTGGGTGAATGGGCGGACCTGAACCTGTAGAGCCGAGCGCATGCTCGGCTGCTCTTCGGCCCAAAGGCCAGCCGAGCATGGGCTCGGCTCTACTGGAGGGCCGCACGGCCCTCTACCGCGCGCGGGCTTTATCTTTTATAATCCGCGCACGTTTATCAGGCTAAGCCCGCGTTTCGACGCGGCTTTTTTTTTGTTACCCTTCGGGCCATCAGCGGCCCGATTCCATTGGAGACATCCCATGGCGCTGGAGCGCACCCTTTCGATCATCAAGCCGGACGCCGTTGCCAAGAACGTCATCGGCGAAATCTACGCCCGCTTTGAAAAGGCTGGCCTGAAGGTCGTGGCCGCCAAGTACAAGCAGCTGTCGCGCCGTGAAGCCGAAGGCTTCTACGCCGTGCACCGCGAGCGTCCGTTCTTCAACGCACTGGTCGAGTTCATGATCTCCGGTCCGGTGATGATCCAGGCCCTGGAAGGCGAGAACGCCGTCCTGGCCCACCGCGACCTGCTGGGCGCCACCAACCCGAAGGAAGCCGCTGCGGGCACCATCCGCGCCGACTTCGCCGAATCCATCGATGCCAATGCCGCCCACGGCTCGGACTCGGTCGAGAATGCAGCGATTGAAATCGCCTACTTCTTCGCCGCCACCGAAGTCGTCTCGCGCTGAGAGTAATGCCGTGAACGAGGTCGTACAGAAAATCGCCATCCAGCCGCTGCCGAAGTCGGCACCCACGGCTGGCAAGCAGAACCTGCTCGACCTCGATCGCGCGGGCCTGGAGAAGTTTTTCGTCGAGGTTCTCGGCGAGAAGAAATTCCGCGCCCATCAGGTGATGAAGTGGATCCACCATCGCTACGTCACCGAGTTCGATGAGATGACCGACCTCGGCAAGGTCCTGCGCGCCAAGCTGCAGGAGCATGCCGAGGTCCTCGTCCCGAACATCATCTTCGACAAGCCTTCCGCCGACGGCACCCACAAGTGGCTGCTGGCGATGGGCGTGGATGGCAAGAACGCCATCGAGACCGTGTACATCCCCGACAAGACCCGCGGCACGCTGTGCGTGTCCTCGCAGGTCGGTTGCGGCCTGAACTGCACGTTCTGCTCCACTGCCACCCAGGGCTTCAACCGCAACCTGACCACCGCCGAGATCATCGGCCAGGTGTGGATTGCGGCGCGCCATCTGGGCAACGTGCCGCACCAGATGCGCCGCCTCACCAACGTGGTGATGATGGGCATGGGCGAGCCGCTGATGAATTTCGACAACGTCGTGCGCGCCATGAGCGTGATGCGCGACGACCTGGGCTACGGCCTGGCCAACAAGCGCGTGACCCTGTCGACCTCCGGCCTGGTGCCGCAGATCGACCGCCTGTCCACCGAAAGCGACGTGTCGCTGGCGGTGTCGCTGCATGCGCCGAACGACGAACTGCGCGAGACCCTCGTGCCGCTCAACAAGAAGTACCCGATCGCCGAGCTGATGGCCTCCTGCGCACGCTACCTGCGCGCCAACAAGCGCCGCGAATCGGTCACCTTCGAATACACCCTGATGAAGGGCATCAACGACCAGCCCGAGCACGCCCGCCAGCTGGCGCGGCTGATGCACCAGTTCGACAACGCGGTGCAGGCCAGGGACTCGGGCAAGGTCAACCTGATCCCGTTCAACCCGTTCCCGGGCACCCGCTACGAGCGTTCCGAAGAAGCGCATATCCGCGCCTTCCAGAAGATTCTGCTCGACAGCAACGTGCTGACCATGGTGCGCCGTACCCGTGGCGACGATATCGACGCCGCCTGTGGCCAGCTCAAGGGCCAGGTGATGGATCGTACCCGCCGCCAGGCCGAGTTCAACAAGACACTGCAGGCAGGGAAGGGGAGCGATGCTGCTGCCTGACCGCATCTGGCTGGCGCTGCTTGCAGGCGTGCTGGCCCTCTCGGTCACCGCGTGCAAATCGCAACCCAAAGCCAAGCTGGGTCCCAGCCAGGCGACGGTCTATTCGGTCCGCGATCCCGAAGGCGTTCGCCGCCAGGTCCGCGCCGCGGATCTGCTGGCCCTGGCTGTCCGCGACATGCAGAGCGGCAACCTCGATGCCGCCGAGCGCAAGGCGCGCGACGCGATCAAGCTGTCGCCTGCCGACCCCGATGCACTGGTGCTGCTGGCTGGCATCGATGATCAGCGCGGCCATACCCGGCAGGCCGGGGAAGGCTTCCGCAGGGCCGCCGAGCTGGCGCCGCAGCGGGGTGACGTACTCAACAATTATGGTGCCTGGCTGTGCCAGAACGGGCAGGCCGCCGAGTCGCTGGCCTGGTTCGACCGTGCGCTGCAGGCGCCCAGCTACACCACGCCGGCCCAGGCGCAGGCCAACGGCGGCAGCTGTGCATTGGATGCTGGCCAGCTTGATCGCGCCGAACGCAACCTGCGTGCCGCCCTGTCCCAGGTGCCTGGCAACCCGGTCGCGCTGGAGGCAATGGCCCAGCTGAGCTTCCGTCGCGGCCAGTTCATGGAGGCCCGCGCCTTCGCCGAACGTAGGATTGCGGCTGCACCGGCCACGCGTTCCGTGTTACAACTTGCGTCTGAAATCGAGGCGCGGCTGGGTGATCAGGCAGCATCT
The DNA here is from genome assembly GCF_056861525.1 of Stenotrophomonas sp. 82F1. Classification (NCBI taxonomy): domain Bacteria; kingdom Pseudomonadati; phylum Pseudomonadota; class Gammaproteobacteria; order Lysobacterales; family Lysobacteraceae; genus Stenotrophomonas; species Stenotrophomonas sp. 82F1. The sequence continues at coordinate 82,349 of NZ_JBSPUD010000018.1, read as the reverse complement.
GATCGCTATCTTCAGCGGATTCGACAGGAATTTCCGCAGGACGCGGGCTCCTAACTCCAGGGTTGATGCATTGTGATTGATGACCAGACTGTGAGCGATCTCGAGACTGTGGCCGGCTGCGGCACCCGCCTGCGCCAGGCCCGCGAGGCCGCCGGACTGACCCTCGAAGACGTCGGCCAGCGCCTGCGCATGCCGGTTCAAGTGGTGAAGTCGCTCGAGCAGGAGCAGTGGCAGAAGCTGGGGGCGCCGGTGTTCGTGCGCGGCCAGCTGCGCAGCTATGCCCGCCTGCTCGGGGTCGATGTCAGCGAACTGCTGGAACAGGCCCAGGTCGGCCCGGTGGTTCCGCCGACTCTGGTCAGCCACACCCATACCCCGCGTGCGCGCCGCATCGCCGAGAATCTCGGCCGTCGCGTGCTGTATGTCGGTATCACCGCGGTGCTGGCGGTGCCGGTCTGGTTCGCCACCCGTGGCCACTTCGATGGCACCGCGCCCTCGCCGAGCACTGCCTCGCTGGACGTGATCCCGGCCGCCGTACCGGTTACCCCGGCCGGTCCCGGGTCCGCCGCTGCAGCGCCCGCCGAAGTGACGGCCGCGCCCGTCGCCAAGCCGACCGCTACCCCTTACGTTGCCTCGCTGGCCCCGGTGCCGCGCGCCGCGCCGGCGCCTGCCGCCAACCTGGACATGCAGTTCAGCGGCGACAGCTGGGTCGATATCGGTGGCCCCGATGGCGCCACCGTGGAGAAGGCGCTCATCAAGTCCGGTGAGAGCCGCAGCTTCACGCCGGGCCAGGTTGCCCGCGTCACCTTGGGCAATGCTTCGGCGGTCCAGGTTCAGCAGAACGGCGCTATCGTCGATCTGACCCCCTACCAGCGAGCCAACGTGGCACGCTTTCAGGTATCCTCTGAAGGCTCCGTAGTCCCGGTTTCGCACTGAGGCGCGGTTTCACCACCTTCGATTAATCCCAATGGTCCCTCCCGATGGGCGGGGCGAGAGTACGCATGGCGATCGACGACCTGCTCGACGAGCACGAACAAAGTGAACGCGTCCGCAGCTGGCTGCGGAAGAATGGCGCCAGCATCCTCGGTGGCGTAGTCATCGCCATCGGTGCCATTGCCGGCTGGCAGTGGTACCAGAAGGATCAGGGCGGCAAGCTGGCCTCGGCCAATGTCGAGTACCAGAAGGCCCTGGTGGGCCTGCAGCAGAACAAGCTCGACGACGCCGCCAAGGCGGTCAAGGCGCTGGAGGCTGGCCCGTCCAGCATCTACGGCGACCTGGCGGCGCTGCAGCTGGCCAAGGCCCAGGTCGATGCGGGCAAGAATGAAGAAGCGCTGGCTACCCTGCGCGCGGTGAAGGTCGAAGGCGACCTGCAGCGCGTGGTCGACCAGCGCGTGGCACGCCTGCTGGTGGCTACCGGCAAGGGCGATGAAGCGATCAAGCTGCTGGGCAGCGCCACCGACAGCAGCAGCCTGGAAATCCATGGCGATGCGCTGATGGCGCAGGGCAAGCGTGACGCGGCCCGCGAACAGTATGAGAAGGCGCTGAAGACGCTGGACGTGGCAGCGCCGCAGCGGCGACTGCTTGAAACCAAGGTTATGGACGCCGGCGGCACCGTCGCCGCCCCTGCGGAGTCGGTTTGATGAGTCAGAAGGTCATGATCACGCGCGTCGCCACCGTACTCCTGCTCGGTATGGCGCTGTCCGGTTGCAGCACCATGAAGGGCTGGTTCGCCGGCAAGGACGCAGCAGCGAAGAAGGCACAGGAGCCGGCGGAACTGGTGAAGTTCGAGCCGACCCTGAAGGTCAACAAGGCCTGGTCGGTCAACCTGGGCAAGGGCGAGCGCCGCATCGGCGTGCGCCAGGGCCCGGCAGTGGCCAACGGTCACGTGTTCGCCGCGGCGATCACCGGTGGCGTGCACGCCATCGACCTGCAGACCGGCAAGAAGGTCTGGACCTGGGAGCCGAAGAAGGAAAAGAAGAAGGCCAAGCTGCGGCTGTCCGGTGGTCCGGGCGTCGGTGAGAACCTGGTGGTCATCGGTACCCTCGATGGCCAGGTGATCGCGCTGGACATCAACGATGGCAGCGAGAAGTGGCGCGCACGCGTGCCGAACGAAGTCATCGCCGCGCCGGCCATTGCCCAGGGCATGGTCTTCGTGCGCAGCAATGACGGCCGCGTCACCGCGTTCGACGCCGGCAACGGCACCCAGAAGTGGTTCAACCCGAGCGAGCTGCCGGCGCTGACCGTGCGCGGCAACGCGGCGGTGGTGGCCGGTCCGGGCGTGCTGTTCATCGGCAAGGACGAGGGCAGCGTCGCTGCGCTGGCCATGCAGGACGGCCGCACGCTGTGGGACCAGAACGTCGGCACCGGCGAAGGCCGTACCGAGCTGGACCGCATGGCCGACGTCGATGGCGCCCCGGTGCTCGACGGCAATACGCTGTTCGTGAGCAGCTTCAAGAACCAGACCATGGCCATCGAAGGCCCGACCGGTCGCCCGATGTGGGCGCGTGACCACGGCGGTGCCGGCGGTGTGGCGGTGTCTTCGGGCAATGTTTTCGTTACCGACAACAAGGGCGGCGTGTTCGGCCTGGACAAGGCCAGCGGCGCGGCGATGTGGTCGCAGACCGCACTGGCCCGGCGCTCGCTGACCGGTCCGGCGCTGCACGGCGACTACGTGGTGGTCGGTGACTACAAGGGATACCTGCATTGGCTGCAGGCCTCCGATGGCGCGATGGCGGCGCGGGCGAAAAGCGGCGGTGATGCGCTTCTGGCCCAGCCAATCGTCGTCGATGGGGTGCTGCTGGTGCAGAACGTTGATGGCAAGCTGACCGCATTCCGGTTGGCAAATTAATACGGAGTAATCGCGATGCTGCCTTTGGTCGCCCTGGTTGGACGGCCGAATGTCGGCAAGTCGACCATATTCAATGCACTGACCCGTACACGTGACGCCCTGGTCCATGACCAGCCCGGCGTCACCCGGGACCGCAACTATGGCGTCTGCCGGCTTGACGAGGACAACCATTTCCTCGTCGTCGATACCGGCGGCATCGCAGAGGAAGAAGAAGGCCTGGCTGGCGCTACCACGCGCCAGGCCCGCGCTGCCGCTGGCGAAGCTGACCTGATCCTGTTTGTCGTTGATGCCCGCGAGGGCACCTCGGCGATGGACGATGAGATCCTGGCCTGGCTGCGCAAGCTGTCGCGCCCGACGCTGCTGCTGATCAACAAGATCGACGGCACCGACGAGGACACCGTGCGTTCGGAGTTCGCCCGCTACGGCTTCAGCGAGATGCTGACCGTGTCGGCCGCCCACCGCCAGGGCCTGGACGACCTGCTGGACGAAGTCATCCAGCGCCTGCCGGAAGAGGGCAGCGGCGAAGAGCTGGACAACGATCCGAACCGCGTGCGCATCGCCTTCGTCGGCCGCCCGAACGTGGGCAAGTCGACCCTGGTGAACCGCATCCTCGGCGAAGAGCGGATGATCGCCTCGGACGTGCCGGGCACCACCCGCGATTCGATCTCGGTGGACCTGGAGCGTGACGGCCGCGAGTACCGCCTGATCGACACCGCCGGCCTGCGTCGCCGTTCGCGCGTGGACGAGGTCGTCGAGAAGTTCTCGGTGGTCAAGACCATGCAGTCGATCGAGCAGTGCCAGGTGGCCGTGCTGATGCTCGACGCCACCGAAGGCGTGACCGACCAGGACGCCACCGTGCTCGGCGCCGTGCTGGATGCCGGCCGCGCGCTGGTGATCGCGATCAACAAGTGGGACGGCCTGACCGACTACCAGCGTGAGCAGGCGGAAACGATGCTGTCGCTGCGCCTGGGCTTCGTGCCGTGGGCCGAGTCCGTGCGCATCTCGGCCAAGCATGGCTCGGGCCTGCGCGAGCTGTTCCGTGCGGTGCACCGTGCGCACGAATCGGCGAACAAGACCTTCACCACCAGTGAAGTGAACAAGGCGCTGGAAGTGGCCTACGAGACCAACCCGCCGCCGACCATCCGCGGCCATGTCTCCAAGCTGCGCTACGTGCACCCGGCCGGCGCCAACCCGCCGACCTTCATCGTGCACGGCACCCGCCTGAAGGAACTGCAGGAGTCGTACAAGCGCTACCTGGAGAACTTCTTCCGCAAGCGCTTCAAGCTGATCGGTACGCCGGTGCAGTTCATCTTCCGCGAGGGTGCCAACCCGTACGAAGGCAAGAAGAACGTGCTGACCGAACGGCAGGTCAAGGCCAAGCGGCGCTTGATGAAGCACGTCAAGGGCAAGTGATCCACGAGAAGGCGGCCGCAGGGCCGCCTTTTTGGTTGTGGCGCGTTACGGCGCGCTTTCTCAGGCGCTGCCCCACGGCAGCAGCACCCCGCGGAACCTCATCCTGCCCGATGCCAGGCGGTCATAGGCCTCGGTCGCGTGGTCCAGGTCAAAGGTCTCGACCATCGGCTTTACCTTGCCGGTGGCGGCAAGCGCCAGCACTTCGCCAAGGTAGTGCTGGCCGCCATGGGTGGCGCCGATCACGCGCTGGCGCATCATGTGGAACGGTACGCCGTCGGACGAGATCGAGAAGGGCTGGCTGAAGTCCAGCCCGCACAGCACCACGCGTCCATCGACACGCAGGCCGGTCATGGCTTCTTCGGCCGAGCTGAATTCGTTGGTGGTCACCAGCAGCACGTCGGCGCCGCCGATCGCCTTCAGTTCCTTGCCACTGGCAACGACCTGGTCGGCGCCCAACTGCAGGGCAAGTGCATGCTTGTCCGCGGAATGCGTGATTGCGATGGTCTCGAAGCCACAGGCTCTGGACAGCTGCAGGGCGACGTGGCCAAGCCCGCCGATGCCAAGTACCGCGATCTTTTCCCGTGGCTGGGGTGCCGCATCGCGCAGCCCGCTCCAGGTCGTGTAGCCGGCACACATCATCGGCGCCGCATCCACGTAGGAGAGTCCGTCAGGCAGCAGTACCGTGCCTTCGGCGGAGATCGCGATGTACTGGGCATGGCCGCCCTGCGCGGCGAAGCCGGTGGTGCGAGGTGCATCGCAGTTCATCGCCGTCTGTCCGGACAAGGGACGGTTCTCGCGGCAGTAGGGACAACGCCCGCAGGAGGACTGGACCCACGTGGTGCCCACGCGATCGCCCACTCGGCGCGAGTGCACGCCGGCGCCCACCTCCACCACTTCTCCGACTACTTCGTGCCCGGGCGTCTGGGGATAGATGTCGCCACCGTAACCCTGGGTTGCCCACACATCGGTGTAGCACATGCCGGACGCGTGAACCTTGACCAGTACCTGGCCCGGTTCGATCGCGGGTACCGGGACGTCCTGTACCTGCCACGGCTTGTTCGGCCCGGTCATCACAACCGCCTTCATCATCTTCATCGTCTTGATCCTGTCTCGGTGGATGAGCGCCGAGGGCCTGCGCCCGCGACAGCGCTGAGCGTAGAATCCGCTGACTATCAAGACAATCGCTTCAATATCTGACAACATGGTGAATCTCATTCAGCAATCGGGTGGGGGTGATCTGGCGGCCTTCACCGCGTTCCTCGCAGTGGCAGCGCACCGCAGCTTCCGCAGTGCGGCGGCGGAGTTGAACATCACGCCGTCGGCGATCAGCCATGCCATCAAGACGCTGGAGCAGCGGCTGGGCGCACGCCTGTTCAATCGCACCACGCGCAGCGTCTCGCTGACCGACGCCGGCGAGCGCCTGGCGGAAAAGCTGCGGCCGGCAATGGCGTCAATCGAGGAGGCGCTGCAGTCGGTGGATACCGAAGTGGGCACGCCGCGTGGCACCGTCCGCATCAATGCCAGCGAAGGCGCCATACGGCTCGTGCTGAAACCGGTGCTTGCACGGTTCCTGCGCCAGTACCCGCAGGTGCATCTGGACATCGTCAGTGACGGCAGATTGGGCGATATCGTTTCGGACGGATTTGATGCGGGTATCCGCCTTGCCGAAGCCGTGCCGCGGGACATGGTGGCGGTAGCGGTGACGCCACCCATGCGGTTCGCGGCGGTTGCCTCACCGACGTACCTGCTTGCGCGCGGCCGGCCACTGCGGCCACTGGATCTGCATCAGCACGACTGCATCCGCTTCCGGTTCGAGAGCGGGGCGATCTATCGCTGGGAGTTCGAGCGCCAGGGCGTCACCGAGCGGGTGAACGTCTCCGGGCCGATCACGCTGACGGACCAGCCGTTGATGGTCGACGCCGCCGTTGACGGCATCGGTATTGCGTTCGTTCCCGAGCATCTGGCGCTGGAGCCGTTGGCCGATGGTCGCCTGCTTCGGTTGCTTGAGGACTGGTGTCCCGAGTTCCCCGGTCTTTCGCTGTACTACCCGGGCCATCGGCATGTTCCTCCCGGGCTGAAAGCGCTCATCGGTCTTCTTCAGCAGCAGGTTGGAAGCAGTCAGCCGGCATAGCGCCTGGCTACGCTTGTGGTGCACATGTAGAGCCGAGCCCATGCTCGGCTGCTTTTCGCGCATTGCCGCGCGCCAGCCGAGCATAGGCTCGGCTCTACAGATCCTGGTCAAGGCGGGTCGATGCCACCTGCGCGATAATGCGGCCATGAGCATTCCAGAGCTTTCCCCCGAGCAGGCACGGGCACGCCTGGCCCATGGCGCAGTGCTGATCGACGTGCGCGAGGCGCATGAGCGGGCCGGCGGCATGGCCGAAGGCGCGCGTGGCGTCGCCAAGGGCGAGCTGCTGGCTGGCGCGACCGCGCACCTGCCGCTGCCGGACCAGGAAATCCTGCTGATCTGCCAGAGCGGCAAGCGCTCGGCCGATGCGGCGCAGGCGCTGCTGGATGCGGGCTATACGAACGTGAGCTCCGTCGCTGGCGGCACCGTCGCCTGGCGTGAGTTGTCGCTGCCGTTGGTGCAGCCGCTGACCAGCGACGCCGATCGTGATTTCTACGACCGCTATTCGCGCCACCTGCTGCTGCCGCAGGTGGGCGAGGCCGGCCAGCGCCGGCTGCAGCAGTCGCGTGTGCTGGTGCTGGGCGCGGGCGGGCTGGGTGCACCGGCCGGCTTCTATCTGGCGGCGGCCGGGGTAGGGCACCTGCGTTTCGCCGACCACGACCGCGTGGAGCGCAGCAACCTGCATCGGCAGATCGTGCATACCGAGGCCAGCGTCGGCCAGCTGAAGGTCGATTCGGCACGCGAGCGGCTGCTGGCGTTGAACCCGTCGATCGAGGTCGAGGCGGTGCCCGAGCGGGTGACTTCGGAGAACGTGGACCGCCTGCTGCAGGATGTCGATGTGGTGCTGGACGGTTCGGACAACTTCCCGCTGCGCTACCTGCTCAACGACGCCTGCATCAAGCACGCCAAGCCGATGGTCTACGCCGCCATCGAGCGCTTCGATGGCCAGGTGAGCGTGTTCGATGCCGGCCGCCAGCGTGGCGTGGCGCCGTGCTACCGCTGCCTGTTCCCGGAGCCGCCGCCGCCGGAGTTTGCGCCCAACTGTTCCGAGGCGGGTGTGCTTGGCGTGCTGCCGGGCCTGGCCGGGGTACTGCAGGCCACCGAGGTGCTGAAGCTGCTGCTGGGCATCGGCGAGCCGCTGGTGGGGCGCCTGCTGCGCTTCGATGCGCTGGGCATGCGCTTCCGCGAGACCGGCATCGGCCCGGACCCGCAGTGCCCGGTTTGCGCGCCGGGTGTGCCGTTCCCCGGGTACATCGATTACGCCGCGTTTTGTCGGGGTGGGTGAAACGCGTCGGGGCGCATCCACGCATGGCGTGGATCTGCTGGGGTGGGCGAACCCGGTTGGGCGCCATCCACGCATGGCGTGGATCTACTGGGCTGGGCGAACCCGGTTGGGCCTCATCCACGCATGGCGTGGATCTACTGGGGTGGGCGAACCCGGTTGGGGCGCATCCACGCATGGCGTGGATCTGCTGGGGTGGGCGAACCCGGTTGGGGCGCATCCACGCATGGCGTGGATCTACTGGGGCGAACGCGGTTGGGCGCCATCCACGCATGGCGTGGATCTGCTGTAGAGCCGAGCCTGCGCTCGGCTGCTCTTCGCGCTGAGGCCAGAATCAGCCGAGCGTGGGCTCGGCTCTACAGGTCATGGCTTCGGGATTGTGCCAACCATGGTTGGCACCTACCGAAGCGCGCGCACGGTTTCAGGATGATGTGCGGGGCCAATCCCGTGATCGTTCCATCTCCAAGACAATAAAACGCAACACACGTGCTATTGCTGTCATCGGTGTTGCTCTATCGTTGAGGCCGATTTCGATTTCCGGGGAACCCACCGCATGGCGGTAGAAGCAGCGACCAGCGAGCTGGTCAAGGTCGTCGCCCTGTTGGGCGCAGCGGTGGTGATGGTGCCGCTGTTCCGTCGGCTCGGCCTGGGCTCGGTGCTGGGCTACTTCGCCGCCGGCCTGGCGATCGGCCCGTTCGGGCTGGGCTGGTTCTCCGACCCGCAGGCGATCCTGCATACCGCCGAACTCGGCGTGGTCATGTTCCTGTTCGTCATCGGCCTGGAAATGCGGCCCTCGCACCTGTGGAGCCTGCGCAAGGAAATCTTCGGGCTGGGCACGCTGCAGATCGTCACCTGCGCGCTGGTGCTGACAAGCATCGCCAAGCTGTTCGGGCTGCCGTGGCAGATCGCCTTCATCGGCGCCACCGGGTTCGTGCTGACTTCCACTGCCGTGGTGATGCAGCTGCTGGCCGAGCGCGGCGATATCGCGCTGCCGTCGGGGCAGAAGATCGTCTCGATCCTGTTGTTCGAAGACCTGCTGATCGTGCCGTTGCTGGCGCTTGTCGCATGGATGGCGCCGGCCGCCGGCAGCGCCGACGGCGAGGGCTCGCGCTGGATATCGGTGGCGATCGGCGTGGGCGCCATCGTCGGCCTGGTGCTGGTCGGCCGCTTCCTGCTCAATCCGCTGTTCCGCGTGCTGGCCGAATCGAAGGCGCGCGAGGTGATGACCGCCGCCGCGTTGCTGGTGGTGCTGGGCGCGGCGCTGCTGATGCAGCTGTCCGGCCTGTCGATGGCGATGGGCGCGTTCCTGGCCGGCGTGCTGCTGAGCGAATCGACCTTCCGCCACCAGATCGAAGCGGACATCGAACCGTTCCGCGGCATCCTGCTGGGGCTGTTCTTCCTCAGCGTGGGCATGGCGCTGGACCTGGGCGTGGTGGCCGGCAACTGGCCGATGATCCTCGGCCTGGTGGTGGCGCTGATGGCGGCCAAGGCGCTGTGCATCTACGTGGTGGCGCGCTTGATGGGCAGCGACCATGCGCAGGCGCTGGACCGTGGTGTGCTGATGGCGCAGGGCGGCGAATTCGCCTTCGTGCTGTTCTCGGCCGCGGCTAGCGCCGGCGTGATCAGCCTGGACATCAATGCCAATTTCACCGCTGTGGTGGTGTTGTCGATGGCGCTGACGCCGCTGGTGGTGCTGGTCTACAAGCGCGTGGCGCCGAAGCCGACCGTCAGCCTGGAAGGCGTGGATACCGCCGATGGCCTGTCCGGCAGCGTGCTGCTGATCGGCTTTGGCCGCTTCGGCCAGGTGGCCAGCCAATCGCTGCTGGCCCGCGACGTGGACGTGACCATCATCGACAACGACGTGGAGATGATCCACAACGCCGAGCGCTTCGGTTTCAAGATCTATTACGGCGACGGCACGCGACTGGATGTGCTGCATGCCTCCGGCGCGGGCAGTGCGCGGGCGGTGGCGGTATGCGTGAACAATGCCGAGGATGCCGACCGCATCGTCGAACTGGTGGCCCATCAGTTCCCACAGGCCAAGCTGCTGGTGCGTTCGTTCGACCGCGAGCATTCGCTGCGGCTGATCCATGCCGGCGTGGATTTCCAGATCCGCGAAACCTTCGAGTCGGCGCTGCTGTTCGGGCAGGCCGCGCTGGTGGAGCTGGGTGCGGAGGAAGATGATGCGCGCGAGATCGCCGAGCAGATCCGTGAGCGCGACGCCGAACGCTTCGAGCTGGAAATGGCCGGCGGCAACCTGCGTGCCGGCGCGCACATGGTGTTTGGCAGCGCGCTGCCGGGTGTGCCGACGCCGACGCCGTTCACCGCGCCCAAGCGCAAGGCGCGCACGCTCAATGCGGATGACGTGCCGGAAGAAGAGTAGAGCCGAGCCCACGCTCGGCTGCTCTTCAGCCGGGTCGCGCTGGACCCGCGCTGCGCGCGCGAGCCGAGCGCAGGCTCGGCTCTACAGGAGTGGGCGGATCGGCGCCGTGCCGGTGGGCGAGGGGGCGTGAATCGGGGACAATAGCGTCCCCGCCGCCCCACGCCCGCACCCGATGACCGACTCCGCCCCCCAGCTTCCTGCCCGCATCCTTGATGGCCGCCGTATCGCCGAGGACCTGCTCGACAGCCTGAAGGTGCGGGTCGACGCCCGTGTTGCCGCCGGTGGCAGCCGCCCCGGCCTGGCCGTGGTGCTGGTGGGTGGCGACCCGGCCTCGACCGTGTACGTGCGCAACAAGCGCCGCGCCGCCGAGAAGGTCGGCATCGAGGCCTATGACTACGATCTGCCGGCCGGCACCACCGAGGCCGAGTTGCTCGACCTGATCGACCAGCTCAACGCCGACCCGAAGATCAACGGCATCCTGATCCAGCTGCCGCTGCCGGGCATTCCCGATGCGCGCCGGCTGATCCAGCGCATCGACCCGCGCAAGGACGTGGACGGTTTCCATCCGGAAAACGTCGGCCATCTGGCCCTGCGCGAGTTCGGCCTGCGCCCGTGCACCCCGCGCGGTATCACCACGCTGCTGGGCCACACCGACCAGCCCGTGCGCGGCCGCAACGCCACCATCGTCGGCGTCAGCAACCACGTTGGCCGGCCGATGGGCCTGGAGCTGCTGATTGCCGGCTGCACCGTGACCAGCTGCCACAAGTTCACCCCCAAGGATGTGTTGGAACAGGCCGTGCGCAACGCCGACATCCTGGTGGTGGCGGTGGGTCGTCCGGGCATCGTGCCGGGCGAGTGGGTGAAGCCGGGTGCAGTGGTGATCGACGTCGGCATCAACCGGTTGGACGACGGCCGGTTGGTGGGTGACGTCGGGTTCGAGGCCGCAGCGCAGCGGGCGAGCTGGATCACCCCGGTGCCGGGTGGCGTGGGTCCGATGACCGTGGCCACGTTGATGCAGAACACGTTGGAAGCGGCGGAAGCCGGGGTCTGATCGGGCTGGGCTGCTTGCGGTTGGGCGTGGTAGCGCCGGGCCATGCCCGGCGGATTGTTGCGGCGCCGCTGCGCTCGCCGGGCATGGCCCGGCGCTAC